>JALTEW010000149.1 GCA_027073795.1 bacterium
TAGATTTGGCGGGTCACTCATACATCGATGACCTTGTACAGGCCGGTGTTCATTTCTATTTCTACCAGCCCGGCATGCTACATGCAAAGCTTATCTCCATAGATGATAAATTAGCAGTGGTCGGTTCAGCGAATATGGATATTAGAAGTTTTCAGCTTAATTTTGAGATAGCAAGCTTCCTCTATGATTCCAATAGCGTAGAAAAGGTCACCGGTGTAATACAATCCATCATAAAGAAATCCCGAAAAATTACCTTGCAGGAGATAACTGAAAAAAGCAAATTACGCAGATTTTCTGAGGATATATGTCGTGTTTTTTCACCACTTTTTTAAAAAAGAGGGCGCTTTTTTGCCTGGCGGATTGACGGATTTCTCAAAAACTGCAAAGATGGGTTATTATTCCATCTCCTTCACGTATTTTTCATACCCCTTCCGTCCCATCAGACCATAGGTCAAGACCTTACCCCGTTCCACACCCGGCTGGTTGAAGGCATCGATCCCGTAAAGTTCCCCCATCATGGCAACCTGAAGTTCATAGAAATAAAAGAGTTGCCCTAGGGTATACTCGTTGATTTCAGGCACCCCAACCGTAAGGACGGGACGGTGATTTTCTACCAGGGCATGCGCCGTGGCGCGCTGCTCAAACCCGAACAACTGGCCGAGGGAATGGTTTGCCAGGTAACTTAAAGAGTTATCGGATGAGAAGGGGTTGGGAATCTCAGCATCCCCCCTAAGGGCCTCCACGCGAAGGAATGTGATGACCTTGTCAAACGGCCCCTCGATATAAAGCTGAAGTTGAGAATGCTGATCAGTGGTACCCAGGGCACGGATGGGTGTAGGACCGCAAAAAACCTCCCTGCCTTCTCTATCAAAGCGCTTCCCAAGGCTTTCCGCGTAAAGCTGACGACACCAGTCCGCCAGGGAGAGCAGGCTGTCCGCATACGGCATAAGCACAAAAAGTGGTTTTCCTCTTTTCATGTCATAATGATAGTGTATCACACCATTGAGATAGGCAATGTTTGATTTCAGGTCTGGTAAATCGCACCGCCCGGCCATGGCACGGGCTCCCTCGAGCAACGTCTCAATATCAATCCCAATCAGTGCCGCCGGGAACAGCCCTACAGGCGTCAAAACGGAAAAGCGTCCTCCCACATTGCCGGGGATATCAAATGAGATAAGACTGTCTGCCCGGGCTATCTCACGCAACGCCCCCTTTTCCGGGTCCGTAATAGCTACAAGGTGCCGGGACAGCTCACGGCCCAATTCCCGCTTCAGCCTTTCGTAAAGGATCAAAAACTGGCTCATTGTCTCGGCAGTTCCACCGGATTTGCTAATCACAACGACGAGAGTTTTCTCCATCGGAAGCATTTCCAGCAGCCTTGAAATGGTTTCCGGGTCAATATTCTCCGCGAAAAAGAGGTGGGGAGTCCCCTCCCTCATTTTCCGGGGCATAAGGTTGTAAAGCGGAGTTTTTATCGCGTCTCTCAGAGCCTTGCCCCCAAGCGAAGAACCGCCTATCCCCAGGACAAGACAATTTTCAATGCCTTGTCTTATTTCCTGAGCCTTCTCTTTAATTTCCCTCGCCTCGGCTTCCCTGTAGGGTAGTTCAAAGAATCCTATCCCTCCTCTCTTTCTCTCCCCCACAAGCCTCTGGTGACCCGCGTTTACCCTGGACTGATAACTAATGATTTCATCCCTGGAAAGCCCGTGTTCCTTCCCAATAAAATCACTCAAAACCCCATGATAGTCATAGGTTATGCCTCGTTTTATCACGTATCACCTCACCCTATGGTATTTGCCTCACACATGACCCTTTAGCGGGAACAGGCGGGGCTTTCGATCCTGGACCTGAACCCTGTTAGATTTGTCATCACGGGAGTTTCTTCTCAGATAACCACCCTTACCTTACTCCCAAAAAGTTCCTTCAAGGTGTTTTCAATTTCCGCAGATTCATCCTCCCGAACACAAAACGACTCAGGTAAAGTAATAACCGCCTCTTCACCCAGTTCCTCATCCTGAACATGCATGATAACGGGGCAATCCCCATTTTTCTCCTTCTCAAAAAACGCCCTAAGATTGAATAAATTCCGCGTGTTCAAGACCTTCGAGGGAAGAAAAACATGAAAGGGTTTTACCGGGGTCTCTATCTTTTCAAGAGGAGTAATTGATGAGGCTTTAATCTTTACAACCTCTTTCGATTTATCCAGCGTCCCCTCAACCAGGATCGGTGCGTCCGGAAAAATCTCAAACTCCGACTCCTTAAAAACACTCGGAAAAACCAGGACCTCTACCGAGCCGGTCTGGTCTTCCAGCGTTACAAATGCCATCTTTTCCCTATTTTTCTTTGTGGTAATCTCTTTGGAGTGAATTACCACCCCGGCAACCTTTACGGGTTTTCTCGATGAAATATTGGCAAGCTCAGAAATCTGCGCCGCACCAACTGCTTTAATCTTTTTCTCATAAGTCTTCAAAGGATGGCCCGTCAAAAATATCCCCAGAAGCTCCTTCTCGTAAGAAAGACGTTTACTCAGAGGCCAATCGTCCACATCAGGATAGGTAAAGGAATGGTTCTGGTCGCCATTCGCGGTATCCGAAATGGGGAAAAGGGATTTTTGCT
Source organism: bacterium (assembly GCA_027073795.1). Classification (GTDB taxonomy): domain Bacteria; phylum Desulfobacterota; class S145-22; order S145-22; family S145-22; genus S145-22. The sequence continues at coordinate 2,617 of JALTEW010000149.1, forward strand.
GGCTTTTATTTTGTTTTTGAGTAGATTGGGCAATGCCTAAGACTTCATCCAGTGCTTCAAACAGCCTGGCGCGTGAAACTCCCATGGGGTCAAAGGCCCCACATTTTATCAGGCTTTCAAGAACCCTTTTGTTTGCCTTTCGAAGGTCAAGGCGGATACAGAAATCAAGAAACGAGGTAAAATCTCCCCTTTCTTTCCTTTCCCGAACAATCGTTTCCGCAGCCCCTTCCCCTACGTTCTTGATGCCCGCCAGCCCGAAGCGAATCCTTCCATCTTCCACTGTAAAGTCCAGGCCGCTTCGGTTGACATCGGGAGGTGAAACCTCGATCCCCATTCTCCTGCAACGATCGATATAATGTGCCAGTTTGTCGGAATTGTTCATTTCATTGCTCAAAAGCGCCGCCATAAACTCTGTAGGATAGTGTGCCTTTAGATAGGCCGTCTGATAGGCGATCATGGCATAAGCGGTACTGTGGGATTTATTAAACCCATACTTGGCAAACTGGGCCATCTGGTCATATAATTTTTCTGATTTTCCCCTCGGCATCCCTTTTTCAACTGCGCCCTCGACGAATTTCTCGCGAAGTTTTGCCATCTCGCCGGCTTTCTTTTTCCCCATAGCCTTCCGCAGCCTGTCGGCATCCGATGGAGAAAACCCCGCCAGTTTCATGGCGATCTGCATGACCTGTTCCTGATACAGGATGACGCCATAGGTATCGTCGAGAACCTCCTTCAGCTCAGGGATCTCATAGGTGATCAGTTTCTTATTGTTTCGCCTTTTGATGTAGTCGTTGACCATGCCGCTTTCGAGGGGACCAGGACGGTAAAGGGCCAACAGATCGATGATATCTTCAAAAGCACTGGGTTTCATACGAATTAGGAGATCCCGCATCCCGGACGAACTTTCAAGTTGAAATATTCCGGAAACCTCCCCCCTTTTCAGGAGTGCGAAGGTTTTTTTGTCATGTAGATCAATGGACTTCAAGTCGAACCCCGGGTCGTGTTTTTCCCGAATCAGGGCCACGGCACGATCGATAACCGAAAGGGTTGAAAGCCCCAGAAAATCAAATTTGACCAGGCCAATCGATTCCACACAGCTCATATCGTATTGGGTCATGATTTCACCCTTCTGCCCCACATAGATCGGCAGAAACTCTGTCAGGGGTTTGCTGGAAACAACAACACCTGCAGCGTGCGTGGAACTGTGACGGTTCAACCCCTCAAGGGTTTTCGCTATTTTAATCAATCTGGCAATCGTTGGATCACTGTCTATCAATTTCTTGAGTGGGGGAGACAGGCGGATAGCCTCATCAATCGTAATGTTTATCTGGTTGGGAATGAGCTTGGCAACATGGTCAACCTCCGCATAAGGCAATCCAAGCACCCTCCCCACATCCCGGATGACGCCTTTGGCCTTCATGGTAGAGAAGGTTATAATCTGCGCCACATGGTCATGACCATATTTGTCAGCGACATACTGTATGACCTGTTCGCGTTTCTCTTCTGAAAAATCACAATCGATATCCGGCATACTGACACGACCCGGCGCCAGAAAGCGTTCAAACATCAAATTGTAGGGAATCGGGTCAACTTCCGTAATCCCTAAGGCAAAGGAGACCAGACTGCCAGCGGCCGACCCCCTGCCGGGGCCCACGGGAATCTGGTGATCCTTGGCATATCCGATGAAGTCACTAACAATGAGAAAATAATCAGAAAATCCCATTTCTTTGATTGTCTTTAACTCGTAGGCAAGACGCTGACGATAGAGGTCTTCATCAAATTCCTTACCCTTTCCCCGCAGCCTTTTAAAATAGCCCTCAAGTCCGCTGATAGCCTTTTCCTCAAGGAATGATTCATGGTCCCTTCCCTCAGGAAGTTCATAGGTGGGAAAGTGATACCCCTTAAAGGAAAGGTCAACCTCACACATTCTTGCAATTTCAATAGTATTTTCTATGGCCTCTGGCACATCAGAAAAATTTCTAATCATCTCATCCGGGGATTTAACATAGAACTCATCGGTCTGAAATTTCATGCGCGTTTTGTCTAAAAGTGTTTTACCTGTCTGGAGGCAAAGCAGAACCTCGTGAGCCTGGGCATCCTGACGTTCCAGGTAATGGCAATCATTCGTTGCCACAAGAGGGATCCCCTCATCCCTCGCCAGTTCTTTTAACGTATCGTTCACAACATCCTGTTCATCTATCCCGTTTTTCTGGATCTCCAGATAAAAATTTTCTTTTCCAAACAATGTGCGATAAAAACGGACACGCTCCCGGGCCGCATCCATGTTTTTGGAAAGAATCAGTGAGGGAATTTCACCTTTCAAACAGGCTGATAAGGCCACAATCCCCTCATGATAGGTCTTCAGTAACTCGTGATCGATCCTCGGCTTGTAATAAAAGCCTTCCGTATACCCCAGAGAGACGAGGCGGGCAAGGTTTTGATACCCAGTATTGTTCTTCGCAAGGAGAATCAAGTGGTTAGACGTATCTTTTCTGGCCTCTTTCTTTTTTTTGAAGCGGCTTTCGGGCGCCACATACACCTCACATCCAATGATGGGATGTATTCCATGGCCCTTAGCCTGTCGATAAAAATCGAAGGCCCCAAACATGTTCCCGTGGTCCGTCAGGGCAACGGCATTTACACCGTTTGCAGAAAGCCGTTCAAAGAGCTGGGGAAAGCGAATCGCTCCATCCAGAAGACTGTACTGGCTGTGTAAATGCAGGTGAATGAAGGACCCACTGATCGTCGGCATCCCTTTTACTCCCATTCTATAGTGCTTGGAGGTTTTGAACTGATATCATAAACGACGCGATTTACCCCTGTAACCTCGTTGATGATTCGATTTGAGAGGCGTGCCATCATCTCGTAAGGAAGCCGAACCCAGTCAGCCGTCATCCCATCTACACTATTTACCGCGCGAATGACGATAACCCGTTCATACGTCCGTTCGTCACCCATTACGCCAACGGTGCGAATAGGGAGCAACACTGGGAAAACCTGCCATATTTCATTATACAAGCCACCCTTTTGTATCTCTTCCGTGACAATGGCATCCGCTTCCCGCAGTGTCTCCAGCTTTTCAGCCGTTACATCATCGAGCATTCGAATCGCCAACCCCGGTCCGGGAAAGGGATGTCTTCCAATGACAGAATCCGGCAGTCCCAAGACCTTGCCAACCCCCCTGACTTCGTCCTTAAACAGTTCCCGAAGTGGCTCAATGAGTTTCAAGGGCATGTATTCAGGCAATCCCCCCACATTGTGGTGGCTCTTAATCGTCGCGGACGGCCCCTTGAACGAGACGCTTTCGATAACATCCGGATAGAGGGTCCCCTGTGCCAGAAAAGTGACATCCTCAATCTTCTTCGCCTCATGGACGAACACATCAATAAATGTTTTTCCGATAATCTTCCTCTTTTCCTCAGGGTCCTTTACACCTTTCAGCGCCTTGAGAAACCTCTCTGTGGCATTGCGATAAATCAGGTTCAAATGAAGGATGTCTCGGTAAAGATACACAACCTCTTGGGCCTCATTTTTTCTCAGCACCCCGTTGTTAACAAAGATCGGGTAAAACCTCTCCCCGATTGCCTTCCCAACCAGGGCTGCCATAACCGTTGAATCCACCCCCCCGCTTACAGCCCCGATGACCTTATCCTCACCCACAGTTTCCCGGATTTTTTCTACCGATCCATTGACAAACGACTGCATTGTCCATGAGGGATGACAGCCGCAAATGGAAAAAACAAAGTTTTTTATAATCATTCTGCCACTGACTGTATGATGCACTTCTGGGTGAAACTGCAACCCCCAGATAGGCTTGTCAGTGTGTCTAATGGCGCAAACAGGGGAATTAGCCGTCTTTGCAAGGATCTTGAAACCCTTGGGCATCACCTCGACCCGGTCGCCATGGCTCATCCAAACCCTGCGCTCTTCATCTGATGTGGCTTCAAACCCCTTGAAAAGCGCGTCTGTTTCAACCATCTCAATAACGGCTGGCCCGTATTCTCTCCGGTCGGAATGTGCCACTTGCCCCCCCATTTGCAAGGCAATCAACTGCAGGCCATAGCAAATCCCAAGAATGGGTATTCCAAGCTCAAGCAACTCCCTTGATGTAACAGGTGCACCTTCTTCGTAAACACTTGACGGCCCCCCGGACAGAATAATTCCCTTGGGATTAAACGATTTTATCGCTTCAAGAGGATAATCAAAGGGCTGAATCTCCGAATAAACCTGTTCCTCACGGATTCGTCTGGCAATCAATTGTGTGTACTGGGACCCAAAATCCAGAACAAGGATTTTATCTGGCAGTCGAGACATTATTTCCCCTTTTGGCATTAGTTTAGCACAGTGCAAGAAAACCTAAAAGGGGGAATTTTTCTTCCATATTTCCTCATAAGCCTTCATAAGCTTAGGAGATAAAACATCTGCCTCCCTCTGGCCAATGAAACCAGATGCTGAAAGCGCTTGTAATGATAGCGGATAATGATGATTAACCAGTTTATAAGACAGATACCGTTCATAAAGGGTGGGGAGAGCAACATTCTTCATCTGTGCTCCCTCTAAGCGACTTATATCTGAGGCATTTCGAGTCCCAAATGTAACCAACCATTTTGCGTATCTGTAGCCAAAACAGGCCACCAGCAGAATCAAAACAACTGACAAAACATGGAATAAAAACTTGGAGCTTCTGAACTCTATCCTCTGGAATATAGGGGTCTTTTCGATTCGGACTTTCCTTATATACCCATGCCGGAGGAGTTCCGAAAGGATGTCACAGGTGTCAAACCGCCCCATCAAACTCTTTTCTATGACCTCTTGGACCGTGCGTTTCCCATCCACCAGGTCATATACAATCTTCTGGTTATACGTCAGTCCCCTATCTTCTTCCTCCTCTTCCTCCTGATCTTCGTTCAGAAGAATACTCCGCTTCCGGGGAATTTTCTCGAAAACCACGTTCATGGTCGGAATGGTTTTTTCAATCTCTTGCCACTCATCCACCATCCAACTGACATTCAAGAGAAGCTGCTCAGGGCTCAAGGAGGGCAGGATCTTTAGATATTCCGATTTCTCCCTTGTTTCAAATTCGAAGGTACCTTCTTTCCACTGGAACAATTCATATATCGTTTCATAAATCTGTGTCTGCACCACTTTTTGAATGTCCTCTTTAGACACAAGCTTTCTCCGAAGAAGAATCTCACCAATGTACTGCACGGTCCCTTTCTGCTCTTCAAGGGCGGAATCCAACTGCTCGCGTGTAAGTTTGCCAGACGTGATTAACATTTCGCCCATCAGCATCTTCCGCTCGCTTCGATCGGGCTCAACACGCACTACGTTTCCGTTCACAAAAAAGATGCGGACCTCTTTGTTGCTTTTACGCGCGGTAAGGATCCCCGCCTTCGACTGCTGACCAATCAGCTGGATAATCTCTGAGATATTAAAATCCTTTATGTCTCCCCTGAGACCCATTAGACTTCACCTCTCACGAAGTTTAAAACAGGTGGAACCAGACTAACCAGATAAAGCCCTACCGCAAGTATCAGGGGCAACAGCGAATGGCTTGAATACCCATAAAACCAGAGGGCCAGTTTCGAAAAAACCTGGTGGCCAATAAGATAATAGCTCAAAAAATAATAAAAAAGAAACATCACCAAAACCCCTAAAAGGGCTTGGCCTTTCAAAATAAATCCCCCACCAGTGGGAAGAAGCCCAACAATGAAGGGCACCAGTTTTCTTCTCCTCTGATACCTTACAATTTCTATCTCTTTGCGTTTCACCAGTTCCGGGTCTGCCTGCTCAGAATGTTTTTGAATCATCTGGCACTGATGGCAGAGGTTTTGGCTGTAATGCACCGGAATTGTTCTGAAAAAAAGTTGGCCACATTGTTTACATGGAACCGCCAGCTCTATCCTCCTTTGGAGAATAAAAAAGGCGATCAATATAAAAAATAAAACGGCAGGCATCACAAGAATGCTGTCATTTGGCGTATTCAGAAAAAACTGCCAAAAAAGCAGGCCCAAGTTTTTTGAGGCCTCGCTGGGGGAAAACGCTCTGTGCCATATTCTTTCTGCCGGCAGAGGGTAATCCACCAACATCTGATTGGGATGATTTGAATTTCTCTTCGTCAACTCATCTATTAGTGACGGATTAAGGTCCCTGGCCTTGATGATATATTCCATCCCTTCAACCTGAAGAAGGGGATAACTTTTACTCAGGTTATAAAAGAACCCGGCCCTGCCGGGATTGATCTTTATTGCCTTTTTATACCAGGTCCGGGCCAATTCAACATTATTGGGAAACAATCCTTTCGACAACAGATAGACATTACCAAGGTTGTTCATGCACTCAGCAAAATTCGCGTCTGCCTTTATCGCAGCTTGGTAATATTTTGCCGCCTTCTTGTAGTCCCCCTGGCGTTTTGCCAACAGACCCAGAGTAAAAAGACTTTCTGCATCCTGTTTAGACACAACCGAAGCCTTTTCTAAACGCCGATAGGCCTCCGGTTCCAATTGACTGTAATTCGCAAGATAGAGAAGATATGATTCTTTGTTGGAAGCCGCCGTAAAAAATTTCCCCACACTTCTAATTCCTGCGCTTGACGCTGAAAGCACAAGAATTAGTATCAAAACAACGATTTTTTCCCATTTTGACAAAACCAACCACATCAACACCATGCAGAACAGTGGAAGCCAAACAAATCCAATGTTAAAATAAACAGGAAACAAAAAGATGATAATGATCAATAAGACTGCGAGTATATTATTGATTGGAAATCGCACAAAACGCCGCATGTAAAAAACAAGATGAGAAGAGTACTTAATAATTAAAATCAAGGCAAAACAAAAAACGGTCAGAAATAACGCGGCAATTAGGGCAAGAATCAGTTGACCTTCCCGGTTCAGGGTCCATCCCAGGTTGGTTTCGATAGCATTGCTAACTTTATGAATCCTTTTAAAGAGATGGTAAATATCAAAAGGTTTTGCCGCGAGGCGCTTCTTGAACAATGCCCACTGAAACGCAGGCTCATCAGGTGAAAGTTTCCCAATATACTCGTAGACAGCAAGGCGCTGAAGCTTGGAATTTTCGCTAAACAAGAGAGAATTTGCGTAAACTTTTAACAAGGCATTTGAAACCGAAGGAGCGTTCCTCAATCCCTGATTCAGCCTCCAGGTTCCGATCAATTTCAGCGCGTTTACCGCCTCGGGAAAATTGTTTGACCGACAAGCACCTTGAAACCGTGAAAAACCCCGTTGTAGCGAGTCATCTTTTTGATCCGTCCCTCCGGATATTCCTGTTTTTGGGGAAAGGAGGGTGCAAAAAAATACAAGAAATAAGAAAACCTTAAAAGATCTGCATCGTTTCTTCATGTCACTCTAAACGATAATTTGGCGCCTCTTTTGTAATAATCACGTCGTGAACATGGCTCTCTCTCAAGCCTGCCTGGGTAATCTGGATAAATTCCGCCTTTTCCTTCAATTCCTGTATTGTCCTGGCCCCTACATACCCCATACCCGCCTTCAATCCCCCCACAAGTTGCTGAATAACCATGGATAACATCCCCTTATAGGGTACACGCCCCACAATCCCTTCAGGGACCAGTTTGGATTCAAGCTCAACCTCTTCCTGGAAATACCTGTCCTTACTCCCCTGTTTCATGGCCTCCAGGGACCCCATCCCCCGGTAAACCTTATAGCTCCTGCCTTGATACAATACAATTTCACCCGGAGACTCGTCGGTTCCAGCAAAAAGGTTCCCTATCATGACGCTGTCTGCCCCCGCGGCCAGCGCCTTTGTAATATCACCGGAAAACTTGATGCCACCATCCGCTATTAAAGGAACTTGTGCCTGGGAACAAACCTCAAATGTTTCTAAAATTGCGGTTATCTGTGGGACACCTATCCCGGCTACGACACGGGTGGTGCAAATGGAACCCGGCCCGATTCCCACCTTCACGGCATCAACCCCCGCATCGATAAGCGCCTCGGCACCTTCCTTCGTAGCCACATTGCCGGCAACGATATCGCAACTTAAATTCCATGACTTCAAAACCCTCAGCACCTCCATCACCTTGGATGTATGGCCGTGAGCAGTATCCACCACAAGCGCATCTACACCTTTATCTGCCAGGGCAGCTGCCCTTTCTTCCCACCCGGGGCCAACCCCTATAGCCGCAGCGACACGAAGCCTGCCAAGCTCATCCTTGCAGGAATTGGGATACTTCCTCATTTTCTCGATATCTTTTATGGTAATCAGCCCTTTGAGGTTTCGTTTGTCATCTACTACAAGAAGCTTCTCTATCCGGTTTTTATGGAGGATGCGCTTAGCATCTTCAAGGGTGGTGCCAACGGGAACCGTAATGAGATTCTTCTTGGTCATGACCGTGGAAATCTTGGCCTCCATTCGCGTTTCAAACCGGAGGTCACGGTTGGTTAAAATCCCGACAAGCTTGCCCTTCTTGATGACCGGTACACCGGAAATCCGATAGCGGTGCATGACATCAAGCGCTTCCGCAATGGTCTGATCCGGATGCATGGTAATGGGGTCAACAATCATCCCACTCTCAGATTTCTTTACCTGGTCTACCTGAAGGGCCTGCTGCTCTACACTCATGTTTTTATGGATGACCCCTATCCCACCTTCCCTGGCTATGGCAATGGCGGTACGCGCCTCCGTTACCGTATCCATCGCAGCGCTACACAACGGGATATTCAAGACAATATTCCGAGAAAATGTCGTTTTCGTATCGGTCTCTGATGGCAACACGTGTGATTCTTTGGGAAGCAGCAAAACATCTTCAAAGGTAAAGGCAAATCTAAAGGGTCTCTCGCTCATCCAAAATCTCCGATCGGGCTTTTACATTAATTTGCGCCATACATACACATTATTTCAGATAATTTCAAGTAACTCTAAAACAGCTCCAAAAAAGCGCAACTTCTGTATTGTGTTTCAACCTTATTGAAGTTTGAATACAATCATTGTATTTTGAATAAACGGATTAATAAGTAAAAGAAGATGAAAAACAGATTCAAAAACTACTTCTTAGCTATTGCAATACTCTTCACCATTCTTCAGGCTCAAGGGGTACGGTCTGGACCCCATATTTCCACCAATTGCCCGATTCCCCTGGAAAGGAAAATCAGCCAAAGCCTGAAAACCCTTACTGACCTTGTGAACCCTTTCCTTTCAGGAACCTTACCGGAAAAAACATACAGCGAATTGTTTCAGCTTGCGTCACAAATTCCAGCAGGTGTGAACCTCACTGGACATGACATTCAGGTCGATACATTTCTCACCTCCCTTTTCCCCACCTTTTTTAAGAAAATACCTCTTCACGGATCCGCGGGTTTTACACTTATCCTGAAACGGGAAAAACCTGATATTGACCAGATGTCCTTAACCCTCACGCTGAACTCTCCAAAAACATGCAGACCCATCTTGTTTTCCTCCAAAAAACTCGATCTCCACTGCCAGTTAAGCTTGTACCAGCAAACGCGCATACTGAAGGGTTCCATCATCTGCCATTTCACGGCCTCGTCCCTCACATTGAAAACCCCTCTGAAGACACAGATAGACATCTTAAAAACCACCCTTCGTGGAGATATCAGGAATCGGCACTATACCCTCACTGGAGATATGGAGCAAATTCACACCCACAATATAAGATGGAACAAACATTCCATTAAGGAAGCCCACGTACGGCGCCTTTTGCTTGCCCCCAACGGACTTACCATAAGATCTCTTTCAGCACTTTATCAATCTCAATCCCTTGAGCTCGAAAAACTTTACTTAAATTTTCCCGGCTTAAAACTGAATTTGGCCGGAATCCTTCATTTACAGGTTTTGGAATCACTTTCACCGCGTGTTTCCCATATCCAGGAAGTCAGGGGTCCTGTATCCTTCAAAATCAAAGGGGATTTTCAGACTTCTCAGCCAACCCTTTCCGGAAAAATACAGGCTGACACAATCAAGTTGAAAACTCGCGACATCCCTTTAGACATAATTAACTTCAAAACGCATATCCTTTATAACAACCATCATCTTGCTATCTCTTCCCTTCAATTTTCCCTTAACCAAAATGTGAACTGCCAGGGAAGCCTGGCAGTAGCTGATTCCACCTATCCTCTTTTAGACATGAGCGGGACTCTATCAATTAAAGTGCCCCGCCTAAAAACATTACAACCCTCTTTAAAGAGGCTTTCCACAGATCTACTTTCGGACATAGATATGACAGGCAGCCTGGCCGTGAAAGTTAACTATCAGATAAACAAAAATAACCTCAAAACCACAGGAGTGATTACCCTTGACGGAACAGTCAAGGCCCCCTCTCTCCCAATAGCCTTAAAAAAAGTGGCCTTGAACCTGCCCTTTAACCTCCAAATGCCCCTCCAGCACTACCCTTCTTCACCCGTCAAAGAATCTTCACACTCACATCCAGGCCCGGGATCTCTGAAGATATCTTCCGTGGAATTCGGCCTTCTCTCGCTTCATGATTTCTCGAGCCGCATCCTGGCTAAGGGTCATGTTGTAAAAATAGATAAAATGGCCTGCACACTCTTTCAGGGGAAGGCAAATGGGAATGGGGCTATCAATCTGTTACCTCCTTACGGATGGGAAACAAATATTCTCATCGATCGTGTGAGCCTGCGCGATATCTGTAATCATATCTCAGACTTGAAAGATGCCCTCAGTGGAAAAGTGAATGCCCACTTGACCCTTGCAGGTAATGGGGGTAAATTAAATACCATGCACGGGACATTCAAGGCGGAAACCATAAAGACCCAAAAAGAGCCCATGCGTATCAGTCAGGAGTTCATCCAAAAACTCACGGGTAAAAAAGGGCGCCTCTATTTCTTTCAAAGGTATCGCCCATACAACAAAGGAGCCATCGATGCTGAAATACACCGCGGTATCATCATTTTCAAAACCCTTGAGATTTCCCATAAGATCCTGGGGTTTAGGGACCTCTCCATTTCAGTCTCCGGGCTCTCCAACAAAATCAGTCTCAAGGATTTCATCTGGGAAATCCTGCAAGTGCCAAGCACACAGAATATGTCAAATCCCATCATAAAAACCCAGTAAAGGAGAAAAGATGAAGCTATTCAGGACATTTGCTCGTACCACCCTTCCGTTTTTTATGATGTTCTTTTTTTCCTGTGCTGTGATTACGGTAAATATCTACTTTCCAGCACGTGATGTGGAAAAGGCCTACGAAAACCTTGAAGACCAGCTCATGAAGGAAACACCCTCTCAGCCACAAAAAAACCCTTCTAACTCCCCTCCTAACTCATCTACAAATCCCCAAAGCTTTCTGAATCCCTTTTCCTGGTTTGTCTCCGCCGCTTACGCAGGGGACAACCTTGCCGCACAGATTTCCCGGAACATTATGAAAATGCCGGAGGTTGTTAATGCTTACCGACGAATGGGTAAGCGTATTAACATCATGAATGCACTCCGTGACAAGCATCTCGTCGGAGAATCTAATTCCGGCCTTCTGTCGCCCTTAACTCATCTGAGCCGGGATCAGGCGCTTGCCATGAAAGATGAAAACCACGACCGTTCAACCGTCATTTTTGGAATGGCCAAGGCGATCCTTGAAATCAACCATCTCAAGGCAAACAAGAAAAACATCGACCAGGTTTACCCAAAAGCCGCGGCACAGTTTGCCAAACTTCGGAGAGAGCGTGCCAGATCCGGCTGGAAAATTCAGCTTCCTGATGGAAAGTGGATTGTAAAAAGGTAGTGCAACAGCGTTTCCTTCAACTTATCCTCTGTCTTGGGTTTTTACATCTGGCCTTTATCCCCGGAGTGAGTTGGGGACAGCGGGGAACCCCCGTCACGGGTGACACCATTATCGTAGGCTCCATCGGAGACGCAAGTAATCTCATCCCCATCCTGGCAAGCGACAGTGCCTCTCACGACATTGCCGGGCTCGTCTTTAACGGTCTCGTAAAATACAACAAAAACCTCAAACTGGTGGGAGACCTGGCCAAATCATGGGATATCTCCCCGGACGGGCTCACCATTACCTTTCACTTGAGAAAAAATGTAAAGTGGCAGGATGGGAAACCCTTCACGGCCGATGACGTCCTGTTTACCTACAAGATAACGATCGATCCCAAAACCCCGACCCCTTATGCGGGAGACTTCATAACCGTTAAAACGGTTACCTGTCCCGATCCATATACCGTCGTGGTTACCTATGACAAACCTTTTGCACCGGCGCTGGGGAGTTGGGGATCAGCTATCCTTCCCAAACATCTCCTTGAACACACCCCCATCACAAAAAGCCCTCTGGCACGCCACCCGATCGGAACAGGCCCTTACATCTTTGAAAAATGGGTCCCGGGAGAAAAGATTGTCCTCCATGCCAACCCCCACTACTTCGAAGGACGCCCCTACATCGATCGATACGTCTATCGCATCATCCCCGACATGGCAACCATGTTCATGGAACTAAAAAATGGAACCCTAGATGAAATGGGCTTGACCCCTCTTCAGTACCGGCGCCAGACCAATATCCCTTTCTTCAAAAAGAATTACAAGAAATATAAATACCTCTCTTTCTCCTACACATACCTTGGATACAACCTGAAAGAGCCCCTGTTCAAGGACAAACGGGTTCGACAAGCCATCAGTTACGCCATTGATAAAAAAGAGATTGTAGAAGGGGTTCTTCTGGGACTGGGTAAGGTAGCCACAGGGCCCTACAAACCTGGCACCTGGTACTATAACCCCAACGTCAAACGTTATCCTTATGACCCCGGAAAGGCCCGCGCGCTGTTAAAGGCATGCGGATGGGAAGAGAATCCCCGTGACGGTATCCTCTATAAAAACGGGCGTCCCTTTGAATTCACCATCCTCACCAACCAGGGTAACAATAGCCGCATGAAAACGGCGGAAATCATCCAGTGGCGGCTGAAGATGGTCGGCATCAAGGTTAAGATACGAACCATCGAGTGGGCCTCTTTTATCCGCCAGTTCATCGACAAACGGCGCTTTCAAGCCGTTATCTTAGGGTGGACAACCGGACAGGACCCGGACCTCTTTGATATTTGGCATTCCTCCAAGATTAAAGGAAATGGCCTCAACTTTATCAGCTATCGAAACCGGGAAGTAGACAGGCTTTTGAAGGAAGGGCGTGAGACCTTCAACCTTGAAAAGCGAAAACGGGCCTATGCCCGTTTTCAGGAAATCCTCGCGGAAGACCAGCCCTATACCTTCCTCTACATTCCCATGTCTCTGCCCATCGTTCACGCCCGGTTCCACGGCATAAAACCCGCCCCGGCAGGAATCAGCTATAACTTCATCCATTGGTATGTCCCCAAGAACCTGCAAAGATATACGCAATAAAAAGGAGAGGAAACAGCCTCCCCTTTTTATTGATTCACAGGGGTGGACCAGACGGTACATTCAAACACGACTGTATCCCCATTTCGAATGTTTTTCTTTAATCCACTTCCACACTTTGCTCCTTTCATACACATCCATCACACTTGACTAAAACGGAATCTCATTTTATATGTTTATCAAGTGTAACAAACTTATATAAAGAATCCTTGTGTGGAGAAACCGCATGAAAATTATCGTCTGTGTTAAACAGGTTCCGGACGTGGAATCAGAGTTTTACTTCAAGCCAGAACCTCCCGGCATCGAGATCGAAAAAATGCCCATGATTATCAATCCTGGGGATGAAGTGGCCATCGAGGGCGCCCTTCGGCTCAAATCCATCTACCCGAAAACGGAGGTTATTCTCCTTTCCCTTGGCCCATCATCCGCAGCCGAGGCCCTCGGATATGGATTGAGTATGGGCGCAGACAGAGCCATCCTTATCCAGGACACCACTTATGTATTCGGACAACCATTCCGAACGGCACACATTCTATCAAAAGCCATCCGGGAAATAGGCTTTGATATGATCCTTTTTGGCTACAAGGCAGTAGATGACCGACTCCACTTTGTTGGGCCTGCCGTGGCAGAATTTCTGAATCTTCCCCATATCACAGGGGTCACCTTCATAAAATTATTTTCGGGTATCAATCGGTGTGAAGCACACCAGGAAGTCCCGAAGGGCATCAATATCGTCGAATGCCCCTACCCAGCCGTTTTCACTGTGAAACGCGGGCTCTTTAAACCACGGTATCCATCCATCACCAACCGACTGGCCGCTCAAAGAAAAGGGGTTGCTGTCCGTTCTGTAGAGGACTATTGGGATGAAAAAAGCCCGAAAAAGTATCCCCTCCATGCCTCCATGCATTTCACAATAGCGGAGGGAATGGAAAAAGAGCGAAAAGTCAATTGGATCGAGGTCAGCAAGGTCGCCCACTTTCTCAAAAAATACAAGGCACGTACCCCGGATGCCGGTCTCGAACTCGAAAAGGGAAGCGGGGAAGAACTATGAAAAAGAACATCTGGGTCATTGCCCACCATCAGGAAACAGAGATCAAACCGGTTACCTTTGAGCTCTTGAACATGGCCAACACCTTGGCCCGACAGATAAATGCGAATGTCAACACAGTTCTTTTAGGAACTTCTGTCACGCACCTCAGCGTCCGGTTGATAGGCCTTTGTGACCACGTTTACCTCTTTGAGCATCCCCTGCTATCTGAATATCATTACGAAACCTATCAGCAGATATTCCTCAAAACCGTGGACAAATACCATCCTGACATCCTCCTTGTTTCAAGCGTTCTTCGGGGAACAGATTGTTTTCCCCGCCTGGCCGCTCATTTCAAGGCCCATTATATTTCAGGATGCTTAGACCTTTCCTTTAATCCACAATCAGGACATATCCGCTATCATCAAGCGGTATATGAAGGCCGATCTATTCTTGAAGGGGCCTTTAAGCTTGACCGTATGGCAGTCATCATGACCCGTCCCCACCTCTTTGCTCCATCCATGGAAAAAGGGCAAAGCGAAACAAAGATTTCCCCTTTAAAGATTTCCCTCTCACCGATGGAATTTATCACACGGCGGGTCTCTTCCATTAAAACAGTCCCTCTATCTCTCGGTGAGGCCCTTGTGGTGGTCGCTGGCGGAAGGGGAATGCAGAGTGCTGGTGGTTTCAAGTTGTTGTGGGAACTGGCACACAGGCTTCACGGCGCCGTTGGGGCAACGAAGGCGGCGGTCGATGCCGGGTGGTGCGAACACCGCTTCCAGATTGGTCAGACAGGAAGTCTGATTTCCCCTGAAATCTATATCGCATGCGGGATTTCCGGATCCATTCACCACCTGGCCGGCATTCAAGGCGCAAAAACCATCATCGCCATCAACCAGGATCCCAACGCCCCTATTTTCAAGCACTCAGATTTCGGCATTGTGGGAAATGTCTTTGAAGTTATCCCCAAACTCATTCAAGTAATCGACAGTTTAGGAGATTAAATTGGAAGCCACACGTAGCTTTTTCTGGAACGTTGGACGCGTACGCGTCGCGACCTATCTTCTCGCGGTTATTCCCGTTATCCTTATTATGTATGGTATTCACCAACGCTACCTCCTGTGGAAGCAGGGGGAAAAGGACAACCGCTTTAACCATCTGTCGGAACGTATCCTTTCCTTCATCAAATATAGCATCTTTCAGAAACGCGTCTTCAGAGAACCCTACGCCGGATTGATGCATGGATTCATTTTCTTTGGTTTCACCATTCTCTTCATCGGCACTGCCCTGATCGCCCTTCAGGAAGACATTACCCTTCCCCTGCTCCACTGGGAATATCTCAAGGGCCACTTTTACCTCATCTATTCCCTTGTGCTTGATACCTTCGGGGGGATTGCCATTATAGGGGTTCTCATGGCCCTTTACCGCCGCCTTGTTCTCAAACCCGAACGATTAGACCAAAGGAAAGACGACAACCTGGTTTTGTACCTTCTTCTGTTTATCCTCGTCACCGGTTTTCTCGTTGAGGGCCTTCGAATCTTCGCGAATGAGCTTCCTACCCACCCTGCCTGGAGCCGATGGTCGCCTGTAGGATTGGCCTTAGCATCCCTTCTCAAAGGGTCTGGAGTGGGACTCAATACTTCACTCCATCTCCATCGCCTCTTTTGGTGGCTTCACCTGATTGCCGCCTTTACGTTTCTCTCCCTTATTCCTTATACCAAGCTGATTCACATCTTCACCGGATCCCTTGACACGTTTCTGCGCCCGGATCCCCCAACAGGTAGACTTGTCCCCCTCGATATCGAGAATGCAGAAACCTTCGGAGTGGAAAAATATAGCGAATTTACCTGGAAGCACCTCTTTGACCTTGATGCCTGTATTCGCTGTGGAAGATGTCAGGACATCTGCCCCGCCTACCTTTCCGGCAAACCGCTCTCCCCTAAGGCCTTTATCCAGGACCTGAAATCCGGCCTGTCTGAGGGACTTAGAAAGGAAAACACGCCTTCCATCGTCGGGACTTTCGTTGAGGAAGAAACCCTCTGGGCCTGCACCACGTGCCGAGCATGTGAGGAGGCCTGTCCCCTTCTGATTGAACATGTCCCCAAACACATGGAACTGAGACGCCATCAGGTCCTCGTCCAGACGAAATTTCCCTCAGAGCTCCGCACGACCTTCCGGAACCTTGAACGGCATGGAAACCCCTGGGGAGTCCCAAAATCGCAGCGTGGCGAATGGACAAATAATTTAAAGGGAATTGAGGCCCCCCTTTTTACACCAGAGATTGCAGAAAACGGTTACCTTCTATGGGTCGGATGCGCCTGCTCCGTGGATGAGAACAATATCAAGACAACCATTGCCATGGTCAAGCTCCTCACCGCTGCCGAAATTCCCTTCGGAATCCTCGGGAGGCAGGAGCTATGCTGCGGGGACCCCGCAAGACGGCTGGGGAACGAATACCTCTTCCAGATAGAAGCTGAACAAAACATTGCCGCTCTCAATGACCTTGGTGTCAAAAAGATCATCACCCTTTGCCCCCATGGGTATCACATATTTAAGAATGAATACCCAGATTTCGGGGGCCATTACGAGGTTTATCACTATACCGAGCTGCTGAACAAGATAATGGAGAAGCTGCCTTCAAAAAAACTGGATACTGGAACTGTTACCTATCATGACCCCTGTTATCTGGGCCGTTACAATAACATCTATGAGGCCCCGCGGGAGATAATCCGGAAAGCCGGAGGGACCTTATTTGAGATGAAACACAACCGTGAAAAAAGCCTCTGCTGCGGGGGTGGCGGGGGACACATCTGGATGGAAGAACAGATGGGGCAGCGTATCAGCCATTTGAGAATCGACGAAGCCCTGCAAACCAAATGCCCAATCGTCTTGACGGCTTGCCCTCACTGTCTGACCATGCTGACGGATGGCGCGAAGGAAAAGGAAGTAACGAACAAGATCGAGGTCATGGATATTGTTAGATGGGTAGAAAGCCATATCACCCAATCTTGACTTTTCCAAGCCAATCCTGAAAAATGGTTCAAAAAAGGGGACATGATGTCTGATTCCGTCCGATTCATTGAATTATCAAAACTAAGCAAACAGGAACGTGATGCCCTTACCGTTCGGGCCGAAGCCGACCTCGCCGCCTTCCTGAACGGGGTTCGCCCCATTATCGATGCCGTTAGGGAAAGGGGTGACGACGCTCTGGTGGAATACGCGAAAAGATTTGACGGGGCCACCCTGACATCGCAGTCGATAAAATGCACCCCTGAAGAATTTCAGGCCGCTGAGGCGTTGCTTTCCCAAGAGATAAAGAACGCCATTCGATACGCGGCAGACAACATCCGGCGGTTTCACGAGACACAAATGCCCGAACCTATGAGAATGGCAGAGACACAACCAGGGGTTTTCGCAGGTGAGAAGACCACTCCCATCCCCTCCGTCGCCTGCTATGTCCCAAGGGGAAAAGGTGCCTTTCCCAGTGTCGCCCTTATGACCACCCTCCCCGCCGTGGTCGCAGGCGTCCCAACGATTGCGCTGATAACCCCTCCCGGGCCGGACGGAGCCGTCGACGCAGGAACCCTCTACGCCGCGAAGGTGGCTGGCGTTTCGCATGTCTTCAAGTGCGGCGGAGCACAGGGAATCGCTGCAGTCGCCTACGGCACCCAGACAGTTCCAAAGGCTGTGAAGGTCGTTGGACCGGGCAGCCCATGGGTTGTAGCTGCCAAGCATCTGCTCGCGGAATTTATCGACACGGGGCCGCCGGCCGGTCCCAGCGAATCCATCGTCCTGGCTGATAAAACCGCCCATCCCAAGATTGCCGCCCTTGACCTCATCATCGAGTCGGAACACGGCCCGGATTCCTCATCTTTCCTCATCACCGACAGCCGTGACGTGGCTGAAGCGACATGGCACACCATCCCCGAATTTTGGAAAGGCCTTTCCAAAACCCGCGCAGACTATTCAGCCGCTGTACTCACTGGGCGGCATGGTGGCATCATTCTGGCAGAAACCATGGACAAAGCCATCGCCTTTATCAACGATTTCGCCCCGGAACACCTGGAAATCTTGAGCAAGGACCCCTCTCAATACCTTCCCCTGATTCAAAACGCCGGAGAAATCCTTTTGGGGAGATACACGCCTTTCACCCTTGGGAACTATCTCATCGGTCCCAACGCCGTCCTTCCCACCGGGGGATGGGCTAAAACCTTCTCGCCCTTGTCAGTTCATGACTTTCTCAAACGCAGCTCCATCGCGCAAGTCACCCACAAAGCCTACCCGGAGCTGGCCGAAAAGGCTCACATCCTTGCCCGCTATGAGGGGTTTGATGCCCACGCCCAAGCCATTTCTAAAACTCGGGATAACCTGCTGAAAGAAGATTCAGTATGATCCACCCACCCCTTATCGATACCCACGCCCACCTCTGCAGCAGAGAATTCGACCGGGATCTCCCAGATGTTCTGAAACGGGCTGAGAAAGCCGGAGTAAAGAAGATTATTGCGGTGGGGGAAACTCTCCAGGATGCCACGAAAAACCTGGAGCTTTCACGGTGCCATTCCATGATCCTTCCGGCAGCGGGCCTCTACCCTACCCTCCTCGATATCTCCCAGGCGAGAAAGCTGCACGATTTTATCCTGGAGCATAGAGACGTTTTGATCGCCATCGGTGAAGTGGGCCTTGACTACTGGGCCGTTAAAAACGGTGAAGGGAAAGAGATCCAAAGGTACATCTTTAAAAGCTTCATCCACCTCTCAAAAAGCCTTGACCTGCCGCTTAATGTGCATTCCCGCTCTGCAGGACGCCACGCGATTGCCATCCTCGCCGAAGAGGGTAAAAAAAAGGTTCAACTCCACGCCTTCGACGGCAGGGCATCGGCCGCCCTTACCGGGGTTGAAGCGGGTTTTTTCTTTTCCATCCCCCCGTCGGTAGCCCGCTCCCGGCAAAAGCAGAAGCTTGTAAAGCACCTGCCACTCTCCGCCCTCCTAACAGAAACGGACAGCCCCGTCCTGGGGCCCGCCCGAGACACACGCAACGAACCCTCTAATATCCGACTGGTCATCCGGGCCATCGCCGAGATCAAGAATGCTCCCGAAAGAGAGGTTACAGAAACCCTTTACGAAAACACGAAGCGGTTGTATCACATCGCATAGGCATCAACTGTTACTAATTCTCACAACGATTTTTTTCTTGACAAACCACAATATATTGTGGTAAAAGCCACCTTGAACACAAGATATAGTGATTATGGTGGGTTAGGAATCAATCTCTAAAAAAAGGGGAGAGCGGCGTGATCCAGAAGGTTTGCAAGCGGGATGGGCGTTTTGTAAAGTTCGATCAGGAAAGAATCGCCAACGCCATTTACAAGGCCGCTCGATCCGTGGGGGGGGGCAATCGGCGCCTGGCCTACCAGCTTTCCAACCAGGTAGTGGATGCCCTTATCCGGAAATTCGGTGATGACCTTGTTCCCACTGTTGAAGACATCCAGGATACTGTTGAAAAGATTCTGATTGAAAACGGCCACGCGCAAACCGCCAAGGCCTACATTCTCTACCGGAAACAGCACGAAGATATCCGTAACATCCGGTCCCTGTTTCTGGATGTTGAACAGACCGTGGAAAAATATATTACCCAGGAAGACTGGCGAATCAACGAAAACAGCAACATGAGCTATTCCCTGCAAGGCTTGAATAACCATATCGCCACGACCATCACCTCGCAGTACTGGTTAAACCGCATCTACCCGAGGGAGATACGTGATGCCCATGTCAACGGGGACTTTCATATCCATGACCTGGGGTTGCTGTCTGTCTACTGCTGTGGCTGGGACCTAAGGGACCTGCTTCTCAAGGGATTTCGCGGCGTTGAGGGAAAGGTGGAAAGCCGACCCGCAAAACACCTCCGCCCCGCCCTGGGCCAAATCGTGAACTTTTTCTACACCCTTCAGGGGGAGTCTGCGGGGGCCCAGGCCTTCGCCAATTTTGACACGTATCTCGCCCCTTTCATCGCGTATGACAACCTTTCATACACCGAGGTCAAGCAGGCACTGCAGGAATTTATCTTCAACATCAATGTACCAACGCGGGTGGGGTTTCAGACGCCTTTTACGAACCTCACGATGGACCTGACCATTCCCTCCACCCTGGCTCACGAAGCCGCTGTCATCGGCGGCAAAATCACCGACCGCACCTATGGTGAGTTCCAGGAAGAAATGGACATTCTCAACCGTGCCTTCGCAGAAATCATGATGGAGGGGGATGCCAAAGGCAGAATCTTTACCTTTCCCATCCCCACCTACAACATCTACAAGGAGTTCGACTGGGACCGCCCCGTTGTCAAACCAATCCTTGAAATGACAGCGAAGTATGGGATTCCCTATTTCGCCAATTTCGTTAACAGCGACATGAAGCCCGAGGACGCCCGGAGTATGTGCTGTCGTCTGCGCTTGGACAACCGGGAACTGAGAAAACGGGGGGGGGGATTATTTGGCGCCAACCCACTGACCGGTTCTATCGGGGTCGTGACACTGAACATGCCCCGAATCGGGTACATCGCCAAAGACGAGGACGCATACCTCGCCCGTGTGGGCGAATTGATGGACCTCGCCAAGGAAAGTCTGGAGATTAAACGGAAGGTCCTGGAACAGTTGACGGAAAAAGGGCTTTATCCCTATGCCAAATTCTACCTGTCGGATATCCACAAGCGTTTCGGGCAGTACTGGAAAAACCATTTCAATACCATAGGGCTCAATGGGATGAATGAATCCCTGCTCAATTTCATGGGAAAGAATATGGGATCCCAGGAAGGGCGTGCCTTTACGTTGAAGGTGATGGCCTTCATGAAAGAGCGTCTCAGGACCTACCAGGAAGAGACGGATAACCTTTACAACCTGGAGGCCTCCCCCGCCGAGGGTGCCGCCTACCGCCTGGCGCGCTTGGACAAGAAGATGTTTCCAGACATCATTACATCGGGCGAGGAGGAACCTTACTATACAAATTCCACTCAACTTCCTGTGGGCTACACAGATGATTTGTTCGAGGCACTTAATCTGCAAGACGAAATCCAGGTGCAATATACCGGTGGAACCGTCTTTCACGGGTTTATTGGAGAGGCCATCGAGGACATCGAAACCTGTAAACACCTCATCCGAACCATCGCATATCGTTACCATCTCCCCTATTT
The DNA here is from genome assembly GCA_027073795.1 of bacterium. Taxonomy (GTDB): domain Bacteria; phylum Desulfobacterota; class S145-22; order S145-22; family S145-22; genus S145-22. The sequence goes on from JALTEW010000149.1 coordinate 24,167, forward strand.
TACTATTACCCCGACCTTCTCCGTCTGCCCGATCCACGGATACCTGCCTGGAAAGCACGAGGAATGTCCCATATGTAAGGAAGAACGGGAAAGGGAACTTATAAAACAACTGCAACAAAAGAAACGTGAGCTTGAGGAGGCCACACTATGGAAGAATCAGCAACCACCGATCGCCTACATCAGATCAGGGTAGAAATCGCCAAAATAGAGGAACAACTGCACCAGGTCCAAGGAACTCCCTGCGAAATCTACAGCCGGGTGGTGGGCTATCACCGCCCCATTAAAAATTGGAATAAGGGAAAACAGGAAGAGTTCAAGGACAGGGTCACCTTCAAGGTCTGATGAATGAAGACGACGAGAAAAGGTTTTAAGTTTTAAGAGATTAAGTTGTTAAGTAGGTCGGAAGAAGGGCAAATGACGATAAAAACCGTGAGCTGTAGGGCAGGAGTTGTTAGTCATAAGGTGTAACTTCTTTAAACGCTTTCACGCCTTGCATTTTACACCTTACGGACCATCTTTCGGCTATTTCTTATTGGGCTTTTTTTCGAAGCCGTCAATTTTTAACGGAAAGAAGTTGTCATTCCTATGACCTTACCTCTATATGACCTCCAGCCATTTACGTTGGTTGATTACCCCGGCCATGTGGCTTGCACCCTTTTTACGGCGGGGTGTAATCTCCGTTGCCCTTACTGCCACAATGCCGATCTGATTGCCCCTACCCATCCACCTCGAATTGATGAGGTATCTCTGCTGGCGTTTCTCAAACAGCGCAAAGGGCTTCTGGAAGGCCTTTGCATCACGGGAGGCGAACCGACTCTGAGCGATCTTTCCCCCCTTCTTGAAAAAGTGAAGGCAGAAGGATACATGATTAAACTGGACACCAACGGAACCTACCCGGAACGCTGGATACCATGGGTTCAGAGCGGCCTGGTGGACTACATTGCCATGGACATCAAGGTCCCCCTCGAAGAATATGCCAAAATGGGTGCTTCTCAAACTGATATGGAAGGAATTCATCAGAGCGTTGATTACCTCTTAACCCATCCCATCCCCTATGAATTTCGTACAACCATTCACCCGAACTGGCTGTCGGAACAGGACATTAACCGGATTGGCGCCTGGCTCAAAGGGGCAAAACGCCTCGCGCTCCAGCCATTTACACCCTCGGAAAAGGTCCTGAATCCGGAATTCTGTAAAGGGATGGGATATTCCAGGGAAGCACTTCAGGCCTTTCAGGAAATCCTTCGTGCCAGTATCAACGAGGTCTTGGTCAGGGGAATGTAGATTTAGGTGAGAGGTAATCAGGTCTGTTCAACTTTTTCCGCCAAGGAAGCAAGGGTCGCCTCGATAACCTTGACCAGGTCTTCGGGCGCCATCCCCATGTCTGCCATGATAGCATCAGGCTTTCCCGATTCCCCATATCTATAAACACCCATCCGCACAAGCTTAACCGGTTTGGCAAGGCTACAAAGGGCCATGGAGAGGGACGCTCCAAGCCCTGAGTTCCGGTTATGATCTTCATAGGAAATTAGGACACCCGTTTTCGCACCTTCCGCTACCTTTTCCATATCGAGATCCAGCGGGCAGGGCACGTTGAACACCTTAACTTCAATCCCTCGCGCCTTCAGCATCTCCCATGCCTCGAGGGCCCGTGGCACCATGGCACCATAACAGTAGATAGCGGCTTTATCCCCATCACGGAGGCGATCGATCCTTCCATACTCGAATACGTAGTTGCCAGCAAACAGGGGACGGCCCTCTTGCGTGGTTACCACCGGCACCTTTGACCGTCCCATTCCCACAAAGAAATTCCCGGGTTCGCTCGCAATGGTGCGGATAACCCGATCGGTCTGGTTAGGATCGGCAGGGATAATCACCTTAAAGGTATAAAGGTTTCTCAAAAGGCCGAGATAATCGATACATTGATGGGTCTTTCCGTCCTCACCCACATCGAGACCGTTGTGTGTACAAACCAGCTTGAGGTTTGTGTGGTTGATATCGTTAAGCCTGTGCTGGTTATAGGTCTCATCAACCCCAAACACCCCGAAATCAGAGAAGAAGGTTATCACGCCATCGGCGGAAACCGCCCCGGCAGTCGTTGCTGTGTTGTGTTCCTGAATGCCACTCTCAAAAAACTGCCCCGGTCTCACCCTGGCAAACCCATTCGTCTTGACAGAGGAGGCAAGGTCACAATCGAAGACAGCAAAGGGAGCACTCTGCTCATCGTTCGATTCGGCCAGATCCAAAAGGGCTGCGCCATAGGCCGAGCGATTGTCAGTCCTTACATCAGGAGTATAGGTTCGCGGGGTACCCATATTCAGGGGAGGAATTTTCGCCTGAG
>JALTEW010000150.1 GCA_027073795.1 bacterium
GTGGGATGGAAGGGATACAGAAGAATCAAGGCATAGCAGACCCCAAAGCAACGCTTTGCTAAAATAGCTTAGACGTTGGTAGTCTGCGTGAGCCCACTGTTCGCAGCTAAAAACGCCTCCTCTTTTCTATGCCGCCTTAGCGGCTACACGAGGGGCTGGGGCACCCTGCAAAAGACCTTGCGTACTGAGGTCCTCATCAATCTCTGGCCAATGGATCACGTATCCTGCTCCGGCAATTTGCCAGTTTGCCCGTTGGGCAGGATTCGCATGTAGCAGACGTGGGTACCATGCTAAGGGAACCGTTATCGTTCGGCCGTCGTAAAGATCAACACTGATTGCGTCATCAGAGACGTGTACGTCCATAACACGCTCACCTGCTTTAGGTTCCAAAGTAGTCATGCCATGCCTCCAATAATTCATTCTGGTGATTAGAAGTAAGTGCTTCCAATTTCCTCAGTTCCCTTGCCGGAAACCCGAGATTATACGCCAATGCCACAGGGTTGAGTCAGAATTTGGCTGGAAAGGCATCTCTATCAATATGTACATGTGGCGGTTCGTGCAGGTCGTGACTGACGAAGTAGAATCTGTATGGCCCTTCTCTTAAAACTGATGGGGACATTTTCCTATTTCTTTACCTATTCCTTGTCTATCCTACCGGCAAATGACCGAAGCTGAGCTGTGTCTTCCCTTGGGGAGATTTTCGCTCGGGCGTTTTTTCTTGTCGCGCATAAGGTAGGCACTGTGAGTTTTGGTTTAGCTGCCATGGTTGGCATTATTTCTCCCTATTTTCAGGGTTTCCGATTTAGCAAGAGCCATACTTTCATTTACTTTATTAAACAGGAATGATATTGTCAATCTATAGAGCAGATTGGGAGTGGGTTCACACTTCAAATCTCAAACAGGATGCTGGTGGGGTTTGAGATTTAAGGAAACGGATAAACCGAACTAAAGGTCTCTTCAACCTCAGTGAACCCAATTGTCACGCCTGAACATCATGCTTGATTTTCTTTGAGGGGAGACGCTGCCCGAAAATGTGTCCATTGTCTGGGGCTGATCTTTTTTTTCCGAGGTTTTGGCAAACGCGATATCTTGTAGGTCTATTTTTTGCGGTGTAATTAATTTTCTTTTTGTGATACCAATGAGCTGTCACTGTCGCAACAGGTAGGACCAATAAGGAGGTCTATCATGAGATTAAAGACAATAATTATCAAAAGCGCTTTTCTGCTCGCAGTCATCCTGGTAATGCTCTCTTTTTTTGCAGGATATTACGGTGACTGGCTGTGGTTTCGCAATATGGGTTTTGGCACAGTATTTACTACGATCCTGTGGGCAAAATTGCTGTCCTTTTTTGTGTTTTTTGTCATAATTGTATTCTTTGCCTGGGTAAACATTACTATTGCAAGGAAATGGGGAGCCCATACCCGCTCATTGAAGGTGTTTTCACCTGAACAACGCATGACGTTTCTTGACATCGCCTTCAGTGAAAAATACGCCAGATATTCATGGGCAGGGATGGTCTTGCTTTTTTCATTCATCATGGGTCTACAGGCATCCGGCGCATGGGAAACCTTTTTGAAGTTCCTGCACGCCTCCACATTTGGGATTACCGACCCGATTTTTTCAAAAGACGTGGGGTTCTATGTTTTTCGCCTGCCGCTCTATGATTTTTTACAGGGATGGTATTTATTGTGTGTTTTCATGGTCTTCATAGGGGTTGCAGTCTCCTATTTTATGGACCGTTCTGTCGGTGTTCTTGAAAACCGCTTTTATATCAATCAAAAAGCCCGGACTCATTTGGCAATTCTGGGAGGATTGTTTTTTTTAGGGATTGCATGGGCCTTCAGACTGAAACTTTATGGTTTGATGTATTCGAGCTCAGGGGCGGCTTACGGCGCCTCTTACGCCGATGTACATGCTCAGATCCCCGCCTACTGGGCGGTATGGACTCTATCCTTGATTGTGGCAATTCTATTTTTCCTGGTGTCTTTCATCAACAAGTGGAAATTACTTATCTATTCCATCGGGGCCTTTTTCGTGGTTCTCGTAGGTTTTTCATGGATTTACCCCGCCCTGATTGAACAATACGTGGTTAAACCCACTGAACTGACAAAGGAAACACCTTATATTCTCCATAACATAAAATTTACTCGTCTGGCGTTCGGGTTGAACAGGATCAAGGTTAAACCTTTCCCGGTGCGGCAAACCATAACCTACAATGATATAAAGGAGAACCAGGCCACAATCCACAACATCAGGCTCTGGGATGCCAGGCCTTTGATTGAGACATACAGACAATTGCAGGAAATCCGGCTTTATTATAATTTCAAAAATGTGGATATTGATCGCTATCATTTCGGGAAGAAATACACAGAGGTAGCCCTTGCTGCCAGGGAATTACCTGCTTCGCAGCTTCCGGCCCGCGCGAACACCTGGCTCAACGTACATATGAAATACACACATGGGTACGGCCTGGTCATGAGCCCTGTAAACGAGATCACAAAAGACGGTTTGCCTGATCTTATTGTAAAAAACATCCCCCCTCGCTCAAAGGTCTTATCGATTACCCATCCGGAAATCTACTATGGTGAGCTAACTGATCAGTATGTCCTTGTCAACACCAAAACCAAGGAGTTTGATTACCCAAAAGGCAATCAAAATGTGTATACCTCCTATCAGGGAAGGGGTGGCGTTCAGCTTTCCAGCCTTTTCCGAAGGCTGGTTTACACCTGGGACATTTCTGACATAAAAATCTTGCTGACTCGCTACCTGACAAGCAACAGTCGTATCATGTTCCATCGAATCATCACGGACCGCGACAATACCATTGCGCCTTTTCTAA
>JALTEW010000151.1 GCA_027073795.1 bacterium
TGACTGGGCGGCGATGTTTCCCCCACTATCGATCAGAACAGGGATGAAAAAGGCCAGGGCAATGACTGCCTTCAAGGCGTTTTCAAAATGGGCGATGATGCTCGAGGACAAAAAATCCGCCACCAGCAAGAGCATCAGCCACCCAGCCCGTTTCTTGTAAAGCGTGGCAATCCCCGCCGTGTAATAGCTCTCTTCTACCGGCACGATGGCCGAAGACTTGTGAAAATCCTCGGTGACCTCTTCCTCGATAACATCCAGGATATCGTCCACCGTCACAATCCCAAGTAAGATACCCTCCCTGTCAATAACGGGAAGAACATTCAGATTGTATTTTTTAATTGTTTGATAAGCTTTTTCTTGATCTTCCAGAGCATCAATCGCAACGAATTTATAATCCATGATACCGTTAACCGTCTGTTCAGGCGCCGCCAATAGAAAACGCCTGATGGGAATGTCATCGGTTAATCTCCAGCGATCATCCACCACATAAATCATATTGATAGTTTCTGCATCCCTCCCCTTTTCCTTAATATGCTGGATGGCCTTGTCAACACGCCAGTCAGGACGGACTGCCACGTAATCCGGCGTCATAAGACGTCCTACACTTTCTTTAGGGTATCCCAGCAGTTCGAGGGATTCTTTCCTTTCCTCCGGGGGGAGGATATTCAGCAATTTCTGCGTCATCTGTCCGGGAAGATCCTCAAACAGGGCAGTCCTGTCGTCCGGAGATAGTTCTTCCAGTAAGTCCTGAAGCTCCCTGCCCACAATATGTCTCAGCAAAAATTCCTGGCGGGAAGGATCCAACTCGGCAAACGCATCCGGTAACTTATTTTTGGGGATAAACCGAAACACGATGACCGCTTCCCTTTCATCCAGATTTGCTAACAATTCCGCAACATCGTGAACGTCGATCTCGCTCAAAACCTCTTTGAGGGCATTCCAGTCTTTCTTTCCGATAAGTTTCTCAACGTCAGGTAGAACCAACTTGGAAAACATCCTCATCTCCCAAGCGTGTTAAAGTTTCTGGTTATTTCGAATGGCAAATAAATCTATCTAAACGCTTTATTGATGGAAGTCAAGAATAAACGGTCTCTTTCCCGAACCGATTTAGGGGGGTAACAGCCATATTGCCCAAGACCCAAAAAGAGTCTAAAAAAAACTGCCGGAGAAAAAGTCAGGGCTATATTATCTCGCGAGTGCCTGACTACGGGGAGTGTCATAACTTTAACGAAGCCTTGGATAACAAATCCATCAAGCCTTGACAAGCTGGAAATTTTGTGCCACATTTACCCCGCTTGAAGCATGAGAGGATCAGAAGGTCCTGATTAAAAAGCGATTCAATAAACCAAATTCGTATATATCAGATCATGAAGGTCTCATTTCTGGGGTCAGGTTTTGATTCTTGAATCTTTAGGGCTTTTTTTTCATCCCTTAAATGATCGGAGGTGTTAAGGTGAAATGTTTGAAGACATGGATTTTGGGATTTGACGCCTTAAATGAGGACTCCAAAAAGATGACCTACAAGGGAAAAGCCTACCCCGCGGAACTTGGGACTATATTATGGGCCCATACGAGCAACATGGAAAGGAGAAAATAAATGCATATTTCAGAAGGTGTTCTTTCTGCACCTGTCCTCATTTCTGGGGCCCTCATCGCTGCAGGAGGGGTCACCATAGGACTAAAGAAAACGGAGAATGAAAAGATTCCAGAGGTAGGCGTTTTATCGGCGGCCTTTTTTGTTGCTTCCCTTATTCATGTACCTCTCGGGCCAACAAGTGTCCATTTAATTCTGAACGGGTTGGTAGGGCTGCTTCTGGGATGGGCAGCCTTTCCCGCTATCCTTGTGGGCCTTGTCTTTCAAGCCATCCTGTTTCAGTTCGGGGGTCTGACCACCCTGGGCGTCAATACCGTTACCATGGCGCTGCCGGCTGTTCTGGGGTATTACATTTTTGGTCCTGCCGTCAGATCCGCCAGCCACAAAGCCGCCCTTGTCAGCGCCTTCCTTTGCGGGGGGTTTGGCGTTTTCGCGGCGGCTGTCCTTGTTGCCCTTGCGCTTTTTCTGACCGGTCAGTCCTTTCTGGAGGTGGGAAAGATGGTTGTTTATGCACATCTTCCCGTGATGGTTATCGAGGGTATTCTTGCGATGTTCTGTGTTGCCTTTTTACGTAAGGTAAAACCTGAGCTTCTGGAAATCAAAAAATGAGGCGTTTTGTGAAACCAGTCATCGTTCATCAGGAAACTACCAATACCATCCAGTCGGTGAAGCGCGCCCTTGTGGAGCAGAACACCGAAAGGATCTCGTTTTCTGACATCGTTGGGGATATCGGCTGGATGATTGGGCTTATGGGGATCCGGGTGATTTTAAAGGCTCGGGGAAAACGATGATTCAAGAACCCTTTGCCCAAGGCAAAAGTATCTTTCACCGCATGGATCCACGGGTAAAAATCCTCGTGGCTGGGGGCTTCAGTGTGATACTTGCTGTATCCACCAAACCGCCTGTCCTCCTGATGGGGGTCTTATTCGCCTTTCTGCTCATCATCCTTGCGCAATTAGGCATCCGGCAGGTATTTTACAGACTCTTGGTTATTAACACCTTCGTGGCATTTCTCTGGGTATTTTTGCCGTTCACCTTTCCTGGGACGCCGCTTTTTACCATTGACGGTCTTTCCATCTCCAAGCAGGGCATCACAACCTGTCTGGAAATCACCGTCAAATCCAATGCTATTGTTCTCGTGTCCATGGCGCTGCTCTCAACCTCAACGGTGTTTGGTTTGGTTCACGGGCTTCACCACCTTAAGGTTCCAAACAAACTGGTTCACCTCTTCTTTTTTAGTTT
>JALTEW010000152.1 GCA_027073795.1 bacterium
GAGGATGGTTTGCTGTAGCTGGTCTATGCTTTGCTCGGTGGTAAACAGGGTGTCAAAATGATTGGATATCCGCTTCCAGGCGGCATTGAATTCATCATGATCCGTTGCCTTTGTCAGCGTATCAAGCACATTTTCCACCAGGGTTTGATGGGTGCTGGTGGTATCCTCTTGCTGTTGTTCCAGTTGATCGCACAAGGCCATGAGTTCATCGACTTTGACGACAATGCGGTGTTGTTCTGAAAAAGGGGGAATGGGGATTGGTAGCTCACGAACCTTTTCAGTATTTAAATTCTGAACAACCGCTCCTGCAGCAGTATTTTTAAAAAAACTGAACACATAGGGTGAAGAGAGCAAACAATACAGGAAATCTTTATCAAGAATTTCGGGTGGGCTGATTCGCAACCAACCATCATGAATGCATCCTTCAATTTTTGTAATATAAGGCCGCCCAAAGCTCATTGAGTTGGTCAACAAAAAATCTCCTGGATATACTTGCCTAGTTTTCGATAAACCCTCAGGGCGAATTTTCTGATTTGTTGATGAGATGTACTTCCCACCCTGCTCAGTATCACTAATTTTTATCCAGTTCAGTCCTTCTGGGTCATCCGTTAGGAAAGAATTAATTGGACGTGGCGACCCACCCCTCTCAATTATTGAAATATTTCCAAGCTTTGCCCATGACCAACCTTTTGATAGTTTAAACGCTATTTTACTCTCATCAATCTCCGACAATTTCTTTTGCTTTTTGATTTTGCCTTCTTTGATCAGACGGGCTTTTTCTTTGACTATTTTTTCAACCAAAACACTTGCGGGTTCGTCATTGGGGTTTTGGGGAACCAGCTTGCCCCGAACCGCCAGGTCTAAAATCAGCTCTCGAAGCTTTTTTATCCCGTACTGAGTTTGGCCGTTCCCATTTTTTTTCCGGCCTCTGCCGACGTTGTTTTTGGCAACCTGCGCTGCGGTCCAGATATCAAGGTGTTGGGTAATTAAATTCTGCATTTTTTTAATGACTCAAGACGTCTGACAGGATGGATTTGAGTTGATCGCGCAGGTCTGCAATCTCCTTTTGCTGGGTATCATATTTTTCTATCAGCTCAGCCGGGTCCAGTTGAAGTTTTTCTTCGACATGGGGATTTTTGATATCCAGGTTGTAGTTACGGGTGATGATATCATCAATGGTAACCTTCCAGGCATATTGGGTTTCCTTTCTTGCGGCAAATCCATCTTCCTCATTACCCCACCATTCGATTTCCGGCTGGAATTCTTCAAACTGCATGGGTTTGGTTTTGTTGTAGCTGGTTACCCCTTCCGGGTAGGGGTGCTCATAGTACCAGATATGCTCTGTGGGCTGACCTTTGGTAAAAAAGAGCAGGTTGGTCTTGATACCGGTGTATGGGTTGAACACACCGTTGGGAAGCCGGACAATGGTATGAAGGTTGCACTCTTGCAGCAACTTTTCCTTGAGCCGTGTTTTCATGCCTTCACCAAAGAAAAACCCATCCGGAAGCACCACGGCGGCACGTCCCTGTAACCTCAAACGTCTCAAGATCAGGGTTAAAAACAGATCTGCGGTTTCCCTGGTTCTGAAATTGGCCGGAAAGTTGTCTTCAATCCCGTCTTCTTCCATGCCGCCGAAAGGGGGATTGGTCATAATAACATGGACCCGGTCTTTTTGAGTATAATCCGTTAACGGACGGCTTAAGGTATTGTCATGTTTGATGTTGACCGGGGTATCAATGCCGTGAAGGATCATGTTGGTGACACACAGCATATGAGGGAGCGCCTTTTTTTCAAACCCGTGAATGGACTTTTGCAGGGCCTCTTCATCATCATTGGTTTCGACATAATGTTCTCGTTTAAAATCAATGGCACCGGTTAGAAAACCGCCGGTGCCGCAGGCCGGGTCCAGAACGATTTCTTTGAGCTTCGGGGCGACCCGGCTGATGATGAACTGGGTGACAGCCCTGGGCGTATAAAACTCACCGGCATTTCCTGCGCTTTGAAGATCTTTTAAGATCTGTTCATAAATATTGCCAAAGGTGTGGCGGTCCTTTTGGGTGTTAAAGTCTATCTCGCAGATTTTATTAATGACCTGACGCATTAATGTACCGGATTTCATGTAATTGAACGTGCCGTTGAAAAGATCCATGATCACTTGGGCCCGCTTCCCGCTTGGACCTGAAGTATTGAGCTTGCCTTTCAGGGTCGGGAAAAGCTGTAAATCAATAAAATCATATAATTCATCCCCAGTCATGCCTTCTGTATCAAGGGCCCATGACCGCCAGCGGATGTGTTCGGGCAAGGGTGATGTATAGTCATCTTCGATCAGTTCCAGTTCGGTTTCCCGATCGTCAAATATTTTCAAAAAAAACATCCATACCAATTGGCTTATCCGTTGGGCATCACCATCAACACCCACGTCTTTACGCATAATATCCTGTATGGATTTAATTATGCCGGAAATATTACTCATGCAGTCTTCTCCAGGCTATATAGTTCTCGTTCGAGGTCTCGTATAGCATTTTCATAGTTTGTTTTACCACCAAAAACCTGGTTAATGATTTCTATGGGTGTACCTGTTTTATTAAATGGTGGCAGTTTAAGGATTTTGGCATTTTCAATGGGCATAATGCCCTGGTCGGCATATTTATCCAGCAGGGCGCTTAATACGACCCTTGCCTGATCTCCGTATTTTGTAAAATAATTTCTTTTCTTTACGTTATTGGCCCGTTCTTTCCGGGTCAAAGGTGGCTGATCATAGGCAATATGGCAGATCAGATCAAAATCTCCAAAATCTCTGCCAACTTCCTGGGCAAGATTGTCCAGAATGATCCCA
>JALTEW010000153.1 GCA_027073795.1 bacterium
CTCATGACCCTTGCGATTCAAACGATTGAGAATGCCCTGCGTTTGAGCCCCAAAGAGCACGGCATGCGACTTCTTTATGACGTCTGCCACAACATCGCCAAGATGGAAACCCATGCCTTCAAAGGAGAGAAAATCAAGGTATGTGTACATCGAAAAGGGGCCACCCGGGCCTTTCCCGCCGGGCATTCTGCGCTTCCCAAAGCTTTCAGGGGCACAGGTCAGCCCGTCCTTATCCCGGGAGATATGGGAACGGCTTCCTACATCCTCGTGGCCCAGCCGGGGGCGCTGGAGGAAACCTTTGGAAGCACCTGTCACGGCGCTGGTAGGGTCTTGTCCCGCTCTCAGGCTATCAGACGCCTGGACCGCCGAAAGATTAGCAATTTCCTGTCTAGTCAGGGTGTCGAGGTTCGCGCACGTGGGAAGAAAACCCTCCTCGAAGAAGCCCCCGATGCCTACAAGGATATCGACCGCGTCGTTTCCATTGTTGAAAGGGCAGGCATCTCATCACGCGTGGCACGCCTTACCCCCATGGGGGTGATTAAAGGTTGACCCCCCTTGTTTTTAACGGCTTCAAAAAAAGAGCTCTCGAGATAGAAGAAAATTGAGAATACAGGATTAGGAATTTTCAGTTTTGCATTTTTAATTTAAAGTCCCCAAGATCCGTCATAGAGAGAGTTCAGAGGGGGAAAAGGATTGAAAAACCTCGTTGATTCAAGTAGATAAGAGACACAACAACTAACCCTTAATGAACCAACGAGGTGAAGAGAATGATAAAACAAACCGTCTTAAAATTCAAGCTTGCCAGCCCAGACGAACACCTCACCTCACATGCCGGACGGGCCTTATCTGGGGAATTTGCCATAGGGGCAGGGATACGAAAAGACCTGGACACGTATTTCCCCAGACCTGGCAGTGGAAAGGGCTACCTGGCAAGCGAGCACGTCTATCCCTTATTGCTAATGTTAACCGGGGGAGGCCGGGCCCTGGAAGACCTGCGTGAGATCAGAGAAGATTGGGGGTTACGGGAGATTCTGGGATTAAAGCGGATCCCCTCGGCGGACGCCATAGGGGACTGGTTGCGCCGGAGTGGTAGCAGCGGGTGTTTAGAGGGGTTAGAGAGGGTCAATCATCAGCTCTTAAAAGGGGCCCTGAAGAGAGACGGGAACAGGACCTACACAAACCCAAAAGTCGAGCCTGACCCCGTTGGTTTACCCTCTATCCCTTTCCCCTTAGGGGAGAATAGATTTTCTTTGCGACTTGTATGTTTTATGTTTTTCTTTTTTACTTTCGCCTTTCACTTTTTACTCTATTTGCACAGCCCTCAGCCCTGTTCCCTTCAGACTTCAGCCTCTTGTCACGCCGTAATATAGTGGAGGTAGATCACCTTACACCTAACGACTTACGAGAGTAACCATGAACACCGAACAAGTTTTTAACTTACACCAAGACTTCCAACCCCAGGGGGACCAGCCCGGGGCTATCGAAGCCCTCGTCAAGTGGACGCAGGCCGGGGTTCCCCACCAGGTGCTGCTCGGCGTGACGGGATCTGGCAAGACCTTTACCATGGCGAATGTCATCGCCAGGGTCAACCGTCCCACCCTGATTATATCGCACAACAAGACCCTTGCCGCGCAGCTCTATGGGGAATTCAAAACCCTGTTTCCTGAAAACGCGGTGGAATACTTCGTGAGTTATTATGACTACTATCAGCCTGAGGCCTACCTTCCCAACAGCGATACCTATATCAGCAAGGACTCCTCCATCAACGAGGATATCGATAAGATGCGCCATTCTGCCACGCACGCGCTTTTGACTCGGGAGGATGTCATTATCGTCGCGAGTGTTTCGTGCATCTACGGTCTGGGTTCTCCGGAGGCCTATTATGGGATGCTGCTTTGCCTCGACAGGGGGCAGACCATTACCCGGGAGCAGATCCTGAAGAAACTCGTGGAGATTCAATATCAGCGCAATGACTACGATCTCAGCCGGGGGACCTTCCGTGTTCGGGGGGACGTTATCGAGATTATGCCGGCCCATGAGCATGAGCACGCGATTCGGATTGAGTTGTTTGGAGACGAGGTGGACGGCATTCACGAAATCAATCCACTGACGGGGAAACGCCTGCGAGTAATGGAGAGGGTAACTATCTTTCCGGCGAGCCATTATGTCACCACCCGGGTGACGCGCCACCAGGCTGTTAAGACGATTCGCGAGGAACTTGAACAACGGATTGCCTTTTTCAAATCACGGAATAAATTGATTGAAGCGCAGCGGATTGAGGAGCGTACCCTGTATGACCTTGAGATGATGGAGGAAATAGGCTATTGTCAGGGAATTGAGAATTATTCCCGGCACCTGACAGGTCGGAAACCAGGTGAGCCTCCCCCCACCCTGCTCAGTTACCTTCCCCCCAATGCCCTGATTGTGATTGACGAAAGCCATGTGACCATTCCCCAGATCCGTGGGATGTATTTCGGAGATAAAAGCCGGAAGGAAACCCTTGTGGAATACGGGTTTCGGCTCCCGTCTGCACTGGACAATCGACCGTTGAACTTCGAGGAGTTCGAACACGCGGTAAAACAGGTTATCTATGTATCAGCAACGCCGGCGGACTACGAGCTGGAAAAGGCGCAAGGGCATGTGGCGGAACAGATTATCCGTCCCACCGGTCTGGTGGACCCCAACATTACGGTCAAGCCCGCGCACAATCAGGTGGATGACCTGATAGGTGAAGTCCGAAAGCGAACGTCCCAAGGTGAACGGGTGCTGGTGACCACACTGACCAAACGGATGGCGGAAGACCTGACAGATTATCTCAGGGATTTGGGGATCAAGGTGGCCTATCTCCATTCTGATATCGATACGCTCGAACGCATCGATATCATTCGTCACCTGCGGATGGGCACGTATGATGTCGTTGTGGGGATTAACCTCTTGAGGGAGGGGATGGACATCCCGGAGGTCTCTTTGGTGGCGATTCTGGATGCGGACAAGGAAGGATTCCTGCGCTCCAGGACCTCCCTGATTCAAACGTTTGGGAGGGCGGCGCGAAACGTTCACGGTGCGGCTATCCTCTACGCGGATCGGATGACGGCCGCTATGCGCCAGGCCATTGAAGAGACCAATCGTCGGCGGCAGATTCAGCTTACCTATAATGAGGAAATGGGGATTACGCCAGAGACGATTAAGAAATCGATTCGGGATATTCTCGAATCCATTTATGAGAAGGATTATCTCACGGTTCCTGTCGAGGTCAGGGAAAGTGAGGTGGATTATGCTGCTCCTGAGGGCGATGTGGATGCCCTTATTGAAACCTTGACGCAGCAGATGCTGGATGAGGCGGAGCAGCTTAATTTCGAAAAGGCAGCGGAAATTCGAGACAGGATACGCCGGTTAAAGGGTGAACAACCTATTGGGCATAAGAAGACAAAGAAAAGGCGTGTTCGCTTTCGAAGATGACCAGGGAGATGGCTAGAGGGGGAGCCAATCCTCTAAAAGAGGTGAAAGAGCGGGGGATCAAAACCCTGAATCCCGACCAGATTTATCGTCTTCCCAGGCATGCCGGGGTCTATCTTTTCAGGGACGCCGACGGGCAGTTAATCTATATTGGAAAGGCGAAGTCTCTGCGCGACAGGGTGGGGAGTTATTTCAGGGAGGGGGAAGGGAAGGACCCCAAGACCTTCACCCTGGTATCAAAAATCGCCAGCATCGACTTCATTGCCACGAACTCGGAAAAAGAGGCCCTGATTCTGGAAGATGCCCTCATCAAGCGGCACCGTCCCCGTTATAACGTGGATTTAAAGGACGACAAGCGTTACCTCTGCATCCGCATCGATATGCGCCATCCCTTTCCCTCCCTTCAGTTTGTAAGGCGGTTCCAGCCGGATGGGGCGTTCTACATGGGACCTTTTACCTCAGCGGATTCGGTTCGACGTACCATCAAATTGCTGCACCGATATTTCCCCCTGCGGAGTTGCTCAGATGCGAAGTTCAGCCGCCGCACGCGGCCCTGTTTGAATTACCAGATACATCGATGCCTTGCCCCCTGTGTGGGAAATATCTCAAGGGAGGATTATGCCCATCTGGTGGAAGAGGCGCGGCTCTTTTTGATGGGGAACAGGGAAGGACTCGTTAAAAGTCTCCGTGAACAAATGGCTGCGGCGTCCAGGGCCCTCGATTTTGAGAGGGCGGCCAGCATCAGAGATGAGCTCAAGGCGATTTCGAGAACTCTGGAGAGACAGACCATCTCAAGCCCCAAAAAGGTGGACATGGATGTCTTTGGGCTCACGCGGCAGCAAGGATGGTGGGGGATTTTCGTGGCGTTTTTTCGCCAGGGAACCCTTATGGGAAGCCACTACTCCGAGGTGGAAGATGCCGGCCTGCCTGAAAAAGAGTTCCTTTCCAGTTTTCTTGTCCAGTTTTACGGTAGAAACAGCTTCATCCCCTCGACGGTTCTCATTCCGTTCAAACTGGACGACCAGCAAATCATCCAGGACTGGCTGTCTGAAAGGCGGGGTGGGAAGGTGGTCCTCCATGTGCCTCTGCGTGGGGAGAAAAAGCGCCTTCTTCATCTTGCCGGGGAAAACGCCTGGATCAAGTTCGAGGCGTTTAAACGCGCCCCTAAGGACCCCTTGGTAGAGCTCCAGGTGGCATTGAACCTGAAGGCGATTCCTCGGCGGATTGCCTGTTACGACATTTCAACCCTCCAGGGCAGCCAGACTGTGGGAGCCAAGGTTTCTTTCCTAAATGGGGCACTGGAAAAGGCCCTGTATCGGCGTTTTCGTGTCAAGCAAGCCACCCGGAACGATGACGTAGGCAGCATGATCGAGGTCCTGATGAGAAGCCTGAAACGGGATCGGGAGGAGGGACACCTGCCCGACATGATCCTCCTCGACGGGGGGAAAGGGCAGCTTTCGGCGGGGGAAGAGGTTTTGAAGGAACTGGGCCTGCGTTCGGTTGCGCTGGTAGCCATTGCCAAAGGCAGGTCTCAGAAAAGGCGGTTTTCCGATTATTTCTATGTCTTGGGACAACCGGATCCGATTTATCTTGACCCCCAAAGTGCGTCTTTCAAACTCCTGTCCCGAATCCGGGACGAAGCGCATCGGTTTGCCATTACCTATCACCGAAAGCGGCGGGGAAAGGCCGCCCTGGGCTCCAAGCTCCTGGCCATTGCGGGGATAGGCGAAAAACGCCTGAAAATTCTTTACCAGGCGTATCCTTCTCTTGACGCTATCCGAAAGGCATCTGTGAAAGACCTTGCGGTATTGCCCACATTTAACCGAGCTCTTGCGGAAAAGGTAAAAGAAGAGCTCGAGGCGAAAACAAAGGAATGAGGGCTGAGAGTAAGAAATCAGCTGGTGGCTGGTAGAAGAAAATGGGTCGATCCGAATCTCTCAATGATTTTGGGGAACGATTTTGCCCCATAATAGTTCTTGAGTCAGAGGTAAAAAGTTGGCGTTCTCTCACCGTTGGCACCCTCAGGCTCAGCATGGTAAAGGGAATCTGGACTGATTGGCCTTGGTAGTATGGTTGGAGAGATAGATGCAGCTGAGTTTATACCCTGCCACAAAAGGGGATGTAATACAACATAAAAAACGCCCTGACTGGTTAATGTTATGTTATAAAATGTGGAGCACTAATACAGGGAAAGTACGACTGCCTTCTCTAAAAATATCCAAAAAAGCGGTGAAACTTCGGAAAAAAATACTTGACAGGAAAAGCTTACTGTGATAGTTAAACAAACGTTTAATAAGTGGGAGGAACAGAGATTCGTTCGTCAGATGCAACCTATAAAAATATTTTGGCAAAGAGTGCTGAAATATTCGCTCTTAAAGGATACGAGAAGGCCTCCATGCGGGAAATCGCGGCTGCAGCAGGGGTGAGTTTGGCGGCCCCCTACTACTACTTTAAGAATAAAGAGACCATCCTTTTTCAGATACAGAAGAAGGGGTTTGAGTTTCTTGTTGAAAACCTCAAGGCAGTGGTGGCGAGTGGTAAGTCGCCGAAGGAAAAGCTGCGCGTCTTCGCGGAAAATCACGTGCGATACTTTTTAAGCAATCGGAGTGAGATGAAGGTCATCATCCATGAGTACGAGGTTTTGAGCAGAGAGTACCAGGTTCAGATATCGAAGATAAAAAGCGAATATACCCATTTGGCCGAAGAGGTGCTGAAGGGTTATTTCAGGGAGGCTGGTATAGAAGGGTGTAATACTAGATATGTTATTATGGCTTTGTTTGGCATGATGAACTGGCTTTATACATGGTTCCGGCCGAAAAGTAAGAAAAACCGTGAGATAGAAGAGTTGATTGATGTGATTTTGAACCTGTTTTTTGATGGGATTCATCACTGGGAGATAGGTTTTCTCTCACTCAATCTTGAGGGGAAAAGGGGAAAAGTTTGAATAAGATTCCCTTGACAAAAAATTATGGTGCAGCAGATAATACAAAATGGTTAAAGGGTTTTCAGGGGTGGACAGGTGTGTTTCGCGTCAGGTGTCGGAACCCAAAGAGGAATTAAAATAAAAAATCAGAAAATCGTAGAAGAGGGGAAAAATGAGGTACGCAGAGACAGGGTATAATTTAGAAATTGATCTAACTCGGGGAAATATTGAGAAGGTCGCAACCGACCCAAGAGACACCGAACTTTATCTGGGGGGTCTGGGTACGAATGCCAAGATATTATGGGACAGGGTTCCCCCTGAGGTTGAACCCTTTTCTCCTGATAATCTGCTGATATTCAGCACGGGCCTTTTATGTGGCACACCTGCTACGGGTGCGAATCGTACCGTTATTTCCACCATTTCTCCCCAGACACTGTTGATGGCCTTTTCAATGATGGGGGGGTTTTTTGCACCTGAATTAAAATATGCCGGTTATGACAAGATAATTTTGAGGGGGAAATCTCCCAATCTGGTTTACTTGTGGATAAACAATGACAAAGTAGAAATACGGGATGCCCGTCACCTTCAGGGGAAAGGTGCGCTTGAGACTGCAGCGCTTATTCGTGAGGAGTTGAAGGAACCGAAGGCCCAGGTGGCTGCGATTGGTCTGGCCGGTGAAAACAGGGTTTATTACGCCTCCATCGAGCAAGGTAGGTCCAGCGCCAGCCGACTGGGGGTGGGAGCTGTTATGGGAGACAAAGGGCTAAAAGCGATAGCTGTTCGTGGAACAAAGGACATCTATATCGCCCGACCGGATGAATTTATGGAGCTTTGCAACGAAGTGCTGGAATATATACAAATCCGAGCTGACAATCCAATTAGAGGGGTGCCGCCCATTATAGCCGGGATTGGGTCACCGCAGGAGATGGCAATATATGATGAGGAATGGCACACTACTAATTTCGCTTGGGGAAATGCCCGCTATCGTAGAAAGGATTTTTGGACCGAGGAAGTGGAAAAGAAGTGGAGGGAAACCCAAGAAAGTGTGATAACGCGGCAAATCAGTTGTTATAACTGTCCTATGAAATGTGGGGCGATAATTAACTATCCAGGGCTTCCAACATACATGATGAAATGCTACTCGAAACTTACCTATGCAATGGCGTCTATGACAGACCTGGATTTTGATTTTAGAATTGCCCAGCGTGCTACGGAGTATGGGGTAGATGCATTCTCAACCCCGCAAACTATGGCCTTCGCTGTTGAGCTTTATGAAGCCGGCATTTTGACTGACGAGGACATGCCGGGATTTCCGTCCGATAACGAGGAGAGATTTTACTGGTTACTTGACAAAATTGTCCGGCGGGAAGGGATAGGGGATGTTCTAGCTAATGGTACATATTGGGCGGCTCAACATATTGGTAAGGGTGCAGAAGCATATGCTCATAATACGATTAAGAAACATGAACAACTGCCTCTCAAGCTGGGAATGCTAAATCCCGTTTATTTCCTTATGTATTCTACCGGTGAGAAGATAAACATTACACAAATTGAAGGGCAATTCCCGCAAGCTCCTTTTCCTAAGAGAGAGCAGAGGGAGGAGTTTGTAAAGGATTGGATCCAGGTTCCCGATGAAAAGTTTAAGCAATATTTTCTGGACTGGGAGCCGCGCGGAGAAAACTCAAATCCCTATTACCCAACTCCTGAAATAGCTTCTGAAATTGTCGACTGGCAGGAGAGAATGCATTACATTGATGATACCCTCGGGATGTGTGCTGGGTTGTCATCATTCCCCCTGAAGCCTCCATACCATATACACAATTACCCGAAATTTGTTTCATCAGGAACCGGGATCGATATGGACGAAGCCGGGTTAACGGAAGTAGCCAGAAGGAACCGAAATTTAGTTAGAGCTGTTAATATAAGAAGAGGTATGAGAAAGCAAGATGAAAAGCCACCACAGGACCATTGGAAGAAAAGATTCCCTGATCTGGAAGCCAAGTTGCTTGAAACGTATTATGAATTTAAGGGGTGGAATCGTGAAGGTATTCCTACCAAAGAGACCTTGGAGAAACTGGGTTTGGGTTATGTGAGTGAAGATTTCCTGAAAAGAGGGATCTTGACAGATAATGAGGGGACTCCTTCTAAAGAGGCATCGGCTGAAAAAGAGAAGAAATAAGGTGTAGGGAGTGAAACACGATGGGTGAGAAAAAAACGAAGATAGTTAAAACAATCAAGGTGGATGTGGATAAATGCAATGGCTGTCGGGCGTGTGAACTGATCTGTGCAGCATTTCACGCTGAGCCGAAATATAGTAGTATCAACCCGGCAAGGTCTCGGATTCAGGTAATTTTTGATCCAATAAATGACATTTATGTCCCGGTACTTGCCGGCGAGTACACACCAGCTGAATGTGCGGGCAGAAACAAATACACGATCGACGGAAAGGAATACGACGAGTGTGCCTTTTGCAGGGCCTCCTGCCCATCGAGGAATCTTTTTAAGGAACCCGATTCAGGTCTTCCCCTTAAGTGCGATATGTGTGAATCTGACCCCCCGTTAGAGGAACCTAAGTGTGTGGAGGTATGTCTGGTGGATGCCCTGACTTACGAAGAAAGGGAAGAAGAAGTCGAAGAAGAAGTGCAACTAAATGAGATGGAAATCGGGTTGGAATCACTGGTAGACAAATATGGGCTGGACAAGATAATGGAGGCTGTTGCCCGGCTGGCAGCGTCAGAGAAGGAATGAAACACTAAAGAAAAAAAAGAGGATTAAAAAAGACCGTGGAGAATGTAGCTGACTATAAAGAAATCATAGATGCCATAAAAGAGGAAGGTGGAGACGCCTTCAAGAGATGCTATCAATGCGGGTTATGCGATACGG
>JALTEW010000154.1 GCA_027073795.1 bacterium
ATCCCCTATCTCGCCATCCCCCTTTTTTCCGCCACCATGGGGCTGCGCTTTTTTAGTAAAATGGCCTTCCATTTAAGGGCCTTCATTAAAAACGAACCCTTTCAACCCTAAAAGGGAAAACCATGGTTTTGACTATCATCATCTCATTTGCTCTCATGCTTCTTCTGAGTTTTCCTATTTCGGTTCTTCTGGGGATTGTTACCACCCTTGCCATTCATTTTCATACCATCACACCGCTGACCATTCTCCCCCAGCAGCTCTTTAACGCCTTGGACAATTTCATTCTCCTTGCCATTCCCTTTTTCATTCTGGCGGGCGAGATCATGACGGAGGGAGAAATTGCCCAGCGGCTTATTGACGTCATGAACGTGTTTGTCGGACGTTTCAGCGGGGGGCTTGCCCTCGCCACGGTGGTGGCCTGTATGTTCTTTGCCGCCTTGTCTGGCAGCAGCCCTGCGACGGTGGTCGCCATTGGGACCATAATGATCCCCGCCCTTAAAAAATACGGGTATGATGAAGAGTTTGCCACCGGCCTTGTGACCTCAGCCGGTTCTCTCGGCATTGTGATCCCTCCGAGCATTCCCATGATCCTCTACTGTCTGGTGATGAATGTCTCTGTGGCAAAGCTTTTTATGGCTGGGATTGGCCCGGGTATCCTGATCGGCGCGGTTTTCATGGGCTATACAGTCTTCATGGCGAAAAAGAATGGGTGGAGCAGTCACCAGAGATACTCCCTTTCAGAATCCTTGGCCGTTTTGCGAAAGGGAGCCTGGGGTCTCGTGCTTCCCATTATCGTGCTGGGAGGTATTTACACCGGGATCTTTACCCCGACCGAGGCAGCTGCCGTCTCCGTTGTCTACGCCCTGTTCGTTGAGCTCTTTATATACAAGGAATTAACCTTCGGGAAACTCACAAAAATTCTGAAAGACTCTGCGGTTCTCTCTGGCGCCCTGCTTTTCATCCTGTCATGTGCCATGACCTTTGTCTGGCTTTTGACCTCCGAGCAGATCCCCCAAGAGGTTGCCGACACGGTTATCCACTATGTCCATCACTGGTGGACGTTTCTGATAGCTGTTAACATCCTGTTTCTGATTATGGGAACCTTCATGGACGACGTGTCGGCTATGTTGATTTTATCCCCTATTTTCCTTGAAACCCTGAATCGCTTTCACATCAACCTGATTCATTATGGCGTAGTGATGGTTTTGGTCATCGAATTTGGATTCCTGACGCCCCCTTTCGGGTTAAATCTCTTCGTTTCGATGGGAATCACGAAATGGCCTCTCACAAGGGTCGCACGCTCAGTAGCGCCTTTTATCCTGCTTCTCCTCCTTTGTGTTGCCCTGGTAACCTTTATCCCCCAGATATCCCTGTTCCTCCCCAACTTTTTCTACAGATAGAATAAAGAAACCCAAGCAAAAACGGGAGTGCTTGTCAGGTTACCTGATAATCCTCGCTATCCACCCCCTCTATAGGATGCCCCGTAAGATAGGGCGATAAGGATTCAAACACCTCGGCCTGTTTCGTTTCCATCCGCTTCGCCTCTTCTTCACTGACGTCTTCGTGATTGTACCCTGAAAGGTGCAAAATTCCATGAACCAGATAGAGTAGCATCATCTCTTCTTCTGTGTATCCATATTCCGCCGCCTCTTTGCGGGCCGCATCCGCTGAAAGAACAACGTCCCCGAGATAGGCAGCGTCTCCCACGATGGGCTCTCCTTCCCTCATGGAAAAGGAAATAACATTGGTTGGTCTGTCCCGGCCAAGATACCGTCGGTTCAATTCCTGTATCCCTCCGGCATCGGAAACAACAATGGAAACAGATGCGGACTCAAGGGAAAGGATTTCGAGGATGCGGTGGCCAAACCAGATAAGGTTTTTGATATTGACTTTTAAGCCGCTCTGCCGGTTTTCTGCCCATACATTGGCCATTTCTCGCCCTTTTCCTTTTTCTGCTCCTTCCCTTCTGCCGGGTAATCAATCCTGTGGTGAAAAATTGCCATCAACACAATTCTGAACCTGTCTGCGATCTGGTGAAGGTTTTTCAAGGTCAGTTCACATTCATCCAACTGGCCGTCGAGAAAAATCCGATTGAATGTCTCTTGGATTATTGTATTAATCCGGGCCGGGGTGGGAGACTCAAGCGATCTCGCCGTTGCCTCTACGGCGTCCGCGAGCATGATCAGACCCGCCTCCCGTGTCTGGGGCTTTGGGCCAGGGTAACGAAAGATCTTTTTGTCTATCTTGTCGGCCTCGTCTCCCGCGGCTTCCACTGCCTTGTTGTAAAAGAACCGAATCAAACTCGTGCCATGATGCTGCTGAATAATATCAATGATCTCGCTTCCTAGATGGTAAGTCTTGGCAAGCTCGACACCTTCCTTCACATGCGAAATCAGAATTAAACTGCTCATGCTTGGGGTCAGCTTGTTGTGTTTATTAACCCCCTTTTGCTGGTTTTCAATGAAGTAAAGGGGTTTCTTTATCTTTCCAATATCGTGGTAATAGGCACCCACTCGGACAAGGATGGGATGTGCCCCGATATCCCTCGCGGCCGCCTCCGCCAGGCTTGCCACCATGATGCTATGGTGATAAGTTCCAGGCGCCTTCAGGACCATCTCCTTCAAAAGAGGATGATCCAAGTTAGCAAGCTCCAGAAGCTTGACATCCGTTGTATAGCCAAAGAGGGCCTCGAAAACTGGTGTGAAACCCAGTACCAGTACGCCGGAGATAAACCCTCCCACGATGGAGAATAAGACCCCCCATCCCGTGGCATAAGCCAAAAAGGTGCCTTGAACCATTCGATTAGCGGCAACAAGAACCCCTCCCAGAATACCTGAAGCCAGACCGGCCCACAAGACCTTCGAACGTTTCTCGCACCGGGAAACCAGTTCCGCCCCGAGGAGATTCATCAAAAGGGCGATAGCGCCAAAGGAAGCGGAAGCATCAACAATCAGGGAAAAGAAGATACTCAAAACGATGGAAAAGAGGAGAACAACCTCTGAATTCAGGGCAATGCGGACAAACATGCCTGCAGCGGCGATAGGGAAAAGGAACAACAGGGTATGGACCGCCAGAAAGGGGAAAACAGCCTTGATTGCAAACGAGATATAATAGTAAAACTTCAGCATCAGGGGGAAAAAAACAAGGAGAATACCCAGAAAGATAAAGTCACGGGGCTTAAATTTCACCTTCCTGATATTTTTTACTGAGAAGTCATACGGCAGGAAGATAATGAAAAAGGTTATAAGCAAAAAACCCGTGAAACCCATGACCTTCCATATGGCGGTTGTTTCCCGTTCCATGGCCCGAAGTTTTTCAAACTGCTCAGATGTGACACGCTCCCCTTTGCGAATGATAACATCCCCTTTGCGGATCTCCCTCACGATGGGATGAACATTCTCCATCACCTTCTGACTGAGTTCCCGGGTCGCTGCTTTATCAAAAACCACGTTCGGTTTGACCATTTGCTGGGCCATGGATAGAATCAGCGCCCGTTCCTGAGGGGGAAGCCCCTTAAGAATCTCTCTGGAACGGCTTATGAACAATCCGCGGATATCCTCCAAGTCAAAGACGAGAGACACATCATGGATCATCGTTTCCTTTTGCGTCACCACATTACGCAAGATCAGACCCTCAAGGTTTCTGGAAGATAAGGTGTCACGGCTATCTATCACCCAGTGGTCCTTGCAAAGCCGGATAAGTTGAACAAGTTTTCTCTCAATAACAGCGCCAAAGCGTTCCTTTTTCAATAGCTCATATTCACTGTCCTTGAGCTGGATCCCGAGCATCTTCTCAAATGCCTGGCGCCGTTTGGGTTCGTCCTGCAAAAGCAGACGCAAACGTGCGTGCTGCGGCGAGGCATTTTCTAACTGCAAACGCTTACCCTCGGAAGGTATTTCAGCGCTGAGGGACAGAATGTCTTCAAAATAATCCCGCATGTATCCAAAGGCCCTGTGAATCTTTTTCTCCAAAACTTCGGACTGGGCAGGGTCATAGTTGAACACGGGGAAAACCTTCTTCAGCGCTTCAGACCTCTCAAAATCCGTGGCGCGTTTGTCCTCAACCCTGATATTCCTCGAAGCAAACACGTCTCGATTGGCAAGTGTCCCAACTTTTATCCCTCTGGAAGAGGGAAAAGGAGAAAAATAGAGGATAATGGCAAGCAAAATGACACCCACTACAAAAAGAGTGGTGAGTTGTACTCTCGTGTTTCCAACAATTCTTGAAAAAGTCAGGGAGATGGTCTGTAGGTCACCCTTGGCATACTCCTTAGCCCCTTTCCCTTTTCCGTTGGCTGCCATCATGTCCCCCCCGCTTCGGAAGACCTGTCAGGACGCGCCCATTTTGCCTCCATCCGTTCATAGGCCTTGATAATCTGCTGGACAAGGTGATGCCGGACAACATCTTTCTCCGTGAAATAGACGAAGGCTATCCCCGGGATTCCCTTCAGGATATCCTGCACTTGAACCAGTCCGCTCTTTTTTCCGTTTTCCAGATCAATTTGTGTGATGTCTCCCGTGATGACGGCCTTTGACCCAAAGCCGAGGCGCGTGAGGAACATTTTCATCTGCTCCGGCACGGTATTTTGTGCTTCATCCAGGATGACAAAGGCATTGTTGAGGGTTCTTCCGCGCATAAAGGCGAGGGGTGCGATCTCAATAATCCCGCGGTCAACAAGGCGGGCCGCCTTTTCAAAGTGCATCATGTCGTGCAGGGCATCGTACAAGGGGCGCAGATACGGATTGACCTTTTCAATAAGGTCCCCAGGAAGGAACCCCAGTTTTTCACCGGCCTCAACCGCGGGACGGGCGAGGATAATACGTTCGACCCGATGTTTCATGAGTTCTGAAACAGCCATGGCCATGGCAAGGTATGTTTTCCCAGTGCCAGCGGGCCCGATGGCAATCACAATGTCGTTTGAGCGAATCGCGTCGATATACTGTTTCTGCCGGATGCTTTTTGGGGAGATGACCTTGCGCTTGCCGGATATGTAAACGGTGTCCAGGAAGACCTCTTCCAGGGAAACCTTGTGGTTTTCTGAAAGAAGCCGGATAGCGTAATCCACATCGGCCGGATAAAGAGGATACCCCTTTTCTACGAGTACGCCCAATTGCTCCAGCAACTTGGCCGCCAACTCCATATCCAGTTTTTCACCCTGGATATTGACTTCATTTCCCCGTTGACTCAACTGGATACCCAGAGCATCGGAGATAATCTTCAGATGTTCGTTGTTAATCCCCACAACCTGTTTCAGAACCGACGGGTCGCGGAAGATAACCTTCTGGGTTTCTGTTTGTGTCATTATTGTCCCATCAAATGCAGTATGACCCGTCGCCTTCGAGGGCGATTGTCGAAATCAAGAAGGACGATCTGCTGCCAGGTTCCTAAGATTATCCCCCCTCCCGAGACGGGGACCGAGAGGGAAGGTTTTAAAAAGGCGGCGCGCACATGCGAATAGCCATTCCCATCTCCCCAGCGGAGGTTGTGTCTATACGAGATATCTGAGGGTATCAGCCGCTCTATCGCCTCAATCAGGTCTTCCACCACACCCGTTTCATATTCAATCGTGGTTACAGCGGCTGTGGAACCCGGAACGAAGACAAGCAACTGGCCTTCCGTAATCCCCGACTCCCTCACAAAATCCCTGACCTTGGGAGTGATGTCAAAAACGTCCGTCTTTGAAGAGCCCTGAAACGTCAGCTCCGTCCTCTCTATAAACATAGTCTTTTACCTACCCGCAAGGCCATGAATCCTTTCTACCACCTCGGGGAGAGTCTCCCCCGCAGGGCCTTTGATGATGTAGTCAGAAACGGCCCCCGTCAAAGGCGTTTCCTCCAGATTTACCTCAACTACCTTCGCGCCATGCTCCTTGGCTGTGGAAGGGATACTCGAGGCGGGAAAAACAACCGCCGAGGTTCCAACGACCAGAACCAGATCGGCCTGTCTCGCCTCTTCAAAGGCCTCTCGCATTGCATCCGCCGGAATAGGTTCCCCGAAAAAGACCACATCCGGTTTAAGGACAGCCCCGCAGTTTGGGCAGTAAGGTACCGCGCTTTGGGTCTCAAAAGATTTCGTCTCACCGCGGTAGCCACACCGCAAACATACCAGATATCGGTTTGTTCCGTGAAATTCGATTACATGACGGCTTCCCGCCGCCTGGTGCAGACCATCCACATTCTGCGTGATGACGCTCGAGAGGTATCCCATTTCCTCCAGTTGCGCCAGGGCCTTGTGCCCCGCATTGGGAGATGCCGCCTCGATAACGGCGATGATTTCCCTTAACATGTTCCATATCTTGACCGGCTCCCTGCGAAACCCATCAATATGGGCATACTCCTCCGGGTCATACCGGGACCACAGCCCCCCCGCGCTTCTGAAGTCTGGGATCCCGCTTTCCACGGAAATCCCCGCACCTGTCAGTGCGATGGTCTTCTTCGAACGAAAAATGTCCTCCGCAAGCTGTTTTATGGCTTCACCTTGCTCCATGTTCCTTCCCTTATCTCTCTGCTGGTAGGTAAGATTCCCATCCCGTCGGCAAAAATGACGGCCCGCTTAACGGCCTCCCTTATCGCGCCATCCGCCATCGCCCCGATGACATTTAAATTTACCTGTTCCTCGCCTGTTGAAAGGGCAAATACCACATCCCCGTCATACGTGGAATGAATGGGACGAATCACCTTCACCAAACCATTTTGCGCCATCTGGGCAAGCTTACCTGCCTGGGGACGTGTCAATTTTGCATTGGTCGCAACGACTCCCAAGGTCGTATTAAAGAGGGACTCTCCCTCTGGAATCTTACCAGACTGCATGCACCTGAAGGTGTCCGCAAAACGCGACGCCCCCCCCGGGTCAAGGGTTCCGGCTAAAATCTCACCTGTCTTTTCATCTATCACATCCCCAAAGGCATTGACAACCACAAGGGCTCCGACCAGGATTTGATCTAACCTCCGACACGCCGTTCCTACCCCCCCCTTTGTGGCATGTGATAGGCCATACAGCTTACCCACCGTAGCACCCGTCCCAACACCGACACTCCCTTCCTCCATGTTTTTGGACGCGTTCAGGCACGCCTGATAGCCCATGGGCCGATCCGGCCTGAACCCTCCCTCCGCAAAGGCGAGGTCAAAGATAACCGCCGTGGGGACAATTGGCACGCGGGTAATCTTGACGTCAAATCCCCTCCCGTTTTCCTCGAGGAACCGCATCACACCTCCCGCAGCATCCAGGCCGAAAGCGCTTCCCCCGGAAAGCAAAATGGCTTGAACCCGATCCACGAGGTGAAGGGAGTACAAGGCATCTACCTGGCGTGTTCCAGCGGCTGTGCCCCTGATATCGATGCCCCCGATGGCATCCCGTTCACACAAGACTACCGTACAGCCCGTTCTGGCCTGTCGATGGGTAGCGTGTCCAACGATAATACCGGGAACGTCTGTGATAGCGCCGGTGAACTTTTCGGAATCACCCTCCTCTGGGTAGCGTGAGGTTTCTGACCCATTCATTATAAAAACTCTAATGATTTATCAAGGGCTTGTCAAGCCAGCTTTCTTGACTTAAATTGCTAACAGGGGTAAGAATAAATATGATAAGTGAGATAGAAGATAGAAGGCAAACACCTCTTCAGGTTTTACCTTCTGCGATTTTGCCGTCAAAATATGTCTTGAAACAAACAAAACGACAGGAGGGAATAAACACATGGAAGTCTTAACACATGCTGAGGTTCGCACACGCGAACACGTCAACGCCTTTATGGTCAAGGTCTATAACTGGATGGCAGCGGGGCTGGCCATCACGGGGGCTATTGCTCTGTACGTGGCCTCCAACGAAGCGATGCTGCGATATCTTGTTACCCACCAACTTGTTTTTTTCGGGCTGATTATTCTCGAACTGGTTCTGGTGGTTGCCTTGGCTGGATTTGTCAGAAAGATGAGTGGGATGACCGCCAGTGCGGTCTTTATCCTCTACTCTGTTCTGAATGGAGTTACCCTTTCCACCATCTTTCTCGTTTACGCGCGGGCCGCGATTGCCACAACCTTCTTTATCACCGCCGGGACGTTTGCTGCTTGCAGCGTCTATGGAATGGCAACCAAACGCGACCTGACCTCGTGGGGCGGGTTTCTCTTCATGGGATTGATTGGTGTCATCATCGCCTCGGTGGTCAACATGTTTGTTAAAAGTTCGGGGTTGAGCCTTGCCATCAGCTATATTGGCGTCTTCGTGTTCATCGGTCTGACGGCCTACGACACCCAGAAGCTCAAAACGCTTGCCCTTTCAAGACCGGCAGACATCGACTCCGACACGGAACAGCGCGGCGCCATCATCGGGGCCCTGAGCCTGTATCTCGACTTCATCAACCTCTTTCTCCTGCTGCTTCGTATCTTCGGAGGGGGCAGGGAATAAGAGGCTGAGGGCAAGGGACTGAGTGATGAGGACTGAGTAAAAAGCGTGAGGGTTGAACTGTAAGGTGTCCTTTCTGCTTATAATGAGTGTGGACACATAAGGAGAGATAAATTAGAGCAGAACCAGAGAGGCGAAGGGGAGATTTGAGATGGTAAAAAGGTCAGAAGGCGGCGTCATGGAAAAGGCAGACTCTCAGCGTCCGGAAACGCAGGCAATCCACGCTGGGATCATAGGATATCCTGACCGCGGCGCGGTGGCGCCGCCGATCTATCAAACCTCCACCTTCCAGTTTCACGACACGGAGCATCTCAACGCCGTTCTCTCCGGCAAGGTAGAGGGAGATCTCTACACCCGCTACAGTAATCCCACCCAGCGCGCTGTCGAACGCACCTTATGCGCCCTGGAGAAAACGGAGGCGGCTATTGTGGTCGGCTCGGGGATGGCCGCTATTACCACCACGGTCCTGGGGCTTTTGAAGACGGGAGACACCCTTGTCACCACGGCGGATATCTACGGGGGAACTTACCATTTCTTTCACGATTTTCTCCCGCGTTTCGGTATCTCGACCGTTATGGTTCCCTCTCACGAAGCGCGCGATATTGAATCGGCCATAACACCCGAAACGAGGATGATTTACATCGAATCCCCAACAAATCCCCTGTTGAACATCCTCTCCCTTGCAGACATTGCCCGGATAGGCAAGTCACACGACTGTTACGTTGTCATCGACAACACCTTTGCCACCCCCATCAACCAGACGCCCACCGACTTTGGCATCGATATCATCCTTCACAGCGCTACCAAGTATCTGGGGGGCC
>JALTEW010000155.1 GCA_027073795.1 bacterium
CTCTTTCTCTCACACCAGCGCAGGACTGGTCCGAAATGATCCTGAGAATGCTCCTGCGCTGGTGTGAGAGAAAGAGATATCAGACAGAGATTATCGATTTCCTTGCGGGAGATGAAGCCGGCGTCAAAAATGTGACTTTCACGGTCAAAGGCCCCTACGCCTATGGATATCTTAAGGCGGAAACGGGCATTCATCGCCTGGTGAGGATCTCGCCCTTCGACGCGAACCGACGTCGCCACACCTCTTTCGCCTCCGTTTCCGTCATCCCGGAAAAACCGGAAGGTATAGACATCGAGATCGATGAAAACGATTTAAAAATAGACACCTACCGTGCCAGTGGAGCGGGAGGACAGCACGTCAACAAAACGGACTCGGCCGTCCGCATTACACACCTGCCCACAGGCATTGTGGTCCAATGCCAGAATGAACGCTCCCAATACCGCAATAAGCAGATAGCCCTCGATGTCTTGAAGTCACGGCTTTATGAATTAAGGCGTAAGGAAGAGGAAGAAAAACTTGAAGCCATAAGGGGAGAAAAGAAAGGCATCGAATGGGGTAGCCAGATTCGCTCATATGTTTTACATCCCTACCAGATGGTCAAAGACCACCGAACCGGGGTTGAGACCGGGAATGTGGATGAAGTCTTGGACGGAGGCCTCGACCCTTTCATTAATGCCTATCTGATAATGGGAACCGAGTGAACTGGATAGAATATAACCTTAAATCCGCACAGGGCATCCGTTTAACATGTCCCCGTGTAACGGGGACATGTTAAACGGAAAAAAGCCAATTCGCCTCTTATACTCCCCCGTTAAGCTCGTAAAATTTCTGAAGTATCGCTTCCGATGCCAGCGCTATAGGCTCAAGGCCAGGGTCAGCAGAAAGCTCAGGTTGTCCGGCACACCTCAGGGTTGCCAGGTCTAAAGCAGTCAACCCACACCTTACGGCCAATCCAATCACATCAATATGTCTGATAGGGCTTTCGCTATCGCTCACTATCTGGCCACCAATAATCTTCCTCGTCTGCTTGTTAAAAACAAGTTTAACCACATAGGGTTTTTTGTCCCTCATCATGACATGTTTGCTGAATGAATTTTGCTTTGTGCTGATTGTATCGATCCCATTCTCTTTTGCATCTGATTCCGTGATACCAGCTCCAGCAATCGACTTTTCATAAAACCTCGTGGCAAAACTATTTATATAGCCTGGAAATTTCACCTTATAACCAAAGATATTCATAGCCGCCACCCGTCCTGCAATAACCGCATTGGGTCTTAGCTGCCCCAACGCCGGCTTTCCCGTAACAAAGCTACTGTATTCCATGATATCTCCAGGCGCATAGATGTCCGGATCCGAGGTTTGTAGATATTCATTTACCTTTAATCCAAACCTCCCCACTTCTAAATCCGCCTTTTGTGCTAATTCAACATTTGCACGCACGCCTCCAGATAAGATAACCATTTCTGCCTTTATCTTCTCGCCTGACGACAACTCAACGCCTTCCACCTTTTCTTGGCCACTAATAGAATTAATTTTTTGCCCTAACCTAAGATCGATTCCCTTTTCCTCAATATATTTCTCTACATCTTCGCTCATGTCTGGATCTAATGCCCTCTGCATAATGTGAGGAAGCATTTCTACAAGGGTGATCTTTATACCAAGCTGTCCATAAAGGTACGAAGTTTCTAAACCTATTGCGCCAGCACCAACCACTACCAGGTTTCTCACGCGTTCCGAATTTACCCAATTCAACATGTTTGTAGCGTCACCGCATGTACGAAGGGTAAATACCCCTGCCAGGTCAACACCTGGGATAGGAAAGACTATCGGTTTTGCGCCCGTTGCCAAAACAAGCTTGTCATAGGGATATGTGACACCATCGGCGGTAACCACCTTTTTCGCCTTTCTATCAATCTCAACAGCTTCAATATCCACCAGTTTTATGCCTTGGTCCAAAAAATCCGCATCATCCTTGAATGAGGCATCAGCCGTTACGTTCCCACTGGCGATATAAGGGGTCGCACACCTGGTCAGAAGACCTCTCTCTTCTTCCCCTTTTCTTATAATAACCACATCTGAAGAAGGCTCTAACTTCTTTGCCGTGATGGCAGCCCATGCCCCTGCGCCAGAAGTGCCTATTACAACTACCTTTTTTGCCTGACTCATTTTAACTTCCTCCTTCATTATTTTTTGCCATATTGCGCTTCTAACATCTCAATATTCTTCTGTCAACATTTTTTAAAAATGGTGTAACGTCAACTTTTTGCCTTTTTTCTTTACTTTGCTGTTTAAATGATTTATATCGTTTAACCAGTTCTTAGACCTGAACCTTCAAAGAGCGGCATTGTCTTGGCAGCGGAAGATACCTGGCTGAAGTTGAGAAAGGGCTTTTAGATCACCCCAAAATAGTGTAGCATATAGGGGGCGCTGTAAGGTGCCCCCTACAACATTTTAAGGAGTTTTTACATGCGTTCAGATCAAATGAAAAAAGGGGTCACACGTGCCCCGCACCGAAGCCTTTTCAAGGCCATGGGTTACACCGATGAAGAGCTCGCACGCCCCATCATCGGGGTTGCCAGTTCTGCCAACGAGGTCATCCCCGGTCACGTCCATCTGGACAAGGTTGTTGAGGCCGTTAAGGCTGGCATCCGTATGGCCGGCGGCACCCCCATGACCTTCGCCACCATTGGAATCTGTGACGGCATCGCCATGGGGCACCAGGGGATGAAATACTCCCTGGGATCACGAGAATTGATTGCCGATTCCGTGGAGGTCATGGCCATGGCCTATCCCTTTGATGGAATCGTCATGGTTCCCAACTGCGATAAGATTATTCCCGGCATGATGATGGCTGCAGCCCGTCTCAATATCCCCGTCATTGTGGTGAGCGGGGGTCCTATGTTGGCAGGAGAGTGTTGCGGACAAACCATCGACCTCATCAGTGTCTTCGAAGCCGTTGGGAAGGTCAGTACAGGTGAATTTACCGGTGAAGAGCTTAAACAATACGAGGATACCGCTTGCCCAGGTGCCGGGTCGTGTAGTGGGATGTTCACGGCAAACTCCATGAACGCCCTGACAGAAGCCCTGGGGCTCGCCCTGCCCGGGAACGGGACCATCCCCGCCGTTATGGCAGCAAGGCTCCGGCTGGCCAAGGCCTCGGGGATGCAGATTGTCCACCTTGTGGAGAAAGGAATTACCCCGGATAAGATATTAACGAAATCGGCCTTTTTGAACGCCGTTACAGTCGATATGGCCTTCGGAGGCTCCACCAATACAGCCCTCCACCTTCCGGCCATTGCCCACGAGGCAGGAGTTGCCCTTCCTCTAAATACCTTTCAGGAAATCTCTAATCGAACGCCTCACCTCTGTAACCTATCGCCGGGCGGCCCGCATCATATCCAGGACCTGGATCGCGCGGGGGGGATTTACGCCCTGATGAACACACTGTTCGCCCACGGCCTGATTGATGAAAAGGCGCTAACTGTTTCTGGCCATCCCCTAAGCCAGGAACTGCCCCACTACAATGTGCTGGATACAAGCATTATTCGTCCCTTTGAATCCCCTTATCACGCAACGGGTGGCCTCGCCGTGCTCAAGGGCAACCTTGCTCCCAACGGTTCCGTAGTCAAACAGTCCGCCGTAGACCCCTCCATGCGGCATCACAAAGGTCCCGCAAAGGTCTTCAACTCAGAGGAAGAGGCCGTTGACGCCATCCTCGGTGGAAAAATCGCCAAAGGAGATGTAATTGTTATCCGTTACGAAGGCCCCAAGGGAGGCCCCGGTATGCGAGAAATGCTGTCGCCAACCTCCGCCATTGCCGGCATGGGTCTGGACAAGGATGTCGCGCTTCTCACAGATGGAAGGTTCTCTGGAGGAACGCGAGGCGCCTCCATCGGGCATATCTCCCCAGAAGCAGCCCAGGGGGGACCTATTGCTGTCGTCCAGGATGGAGATGAAATCGAGATTGACATTGAGAACAAGCGTCTAACGCTCGTCCTGCCGGACTCCGAGATAGCAGAAAGGCTGAGAAGCTGGACACCCCTGCCTCCCAAGATTACAAAAGGCTACATGGCACGTTACGCGAAAATAGTTGAATCTGCCGACAGCGGGGCTGTCTTCAAGGATTGATGGCTTGCTTGGAACTTCTCTGAAAATATCAAAGGATTTTCGGACATTCCTTTAAGTCGGGGGGGGCGATGCTAGTTAGTAGGTGAAAGAAAAAAATGGGGGGACTTCGTGAAGGCTTGCACGTTGACAAGTCGCCCTGGGAATGTGTAGAAAAGTAACATGTTACAAAAACCACACATTCGTCGATTTAAGAGGAAGGAGACATAATGGGGTTTTTTTCTAAACTTATGGGAATTGAACAGCCACCGAAGGAAATTCCAAAGTTAGGAAGAAATGATCCCTGCTGGTGCGGCAGCGGGAAAAAATATAAGAAATGCCATATGGAATCCGATATGCGGAGGCTTTCGAAAATACGAGCCTCTCGATGCACAACAAGCTCGTGAAGCAGGTAGTACGGGCGCCGTGAGTACCCAAAAATCTTATGCCTGCTTATAACAAATCACACACATTCTCGCTTCTTACTCCGCTATATCTAAGGAAGTTGTCTTAGCCGGAAAAATCAGGTATAGAGTAGAACACAACCAATGACATACGCGGGGGAGTTTATGTTTGATTTAATGAAAAGCAAGCAGGCCCTAACGGAAGAAGTGGCAGAATTTGTTCAGGAAATCGTTGTTGACAAGGTCAAGGAGATCGAGGAAACAGATGAATTTCCCTGGTACATGGCCGAGCACTTCTTCAAAAGGGGGTATCTAACCCTTCTTGTGCCAAAAAAATACGGTGGATTTGGCGGATCCATTACAGATTTCTGTACTGTAGTAGAAGAAGTCTCTAAATATTCTGCTTCCCTTGGCCTGCTTATTATTGTCCATACCACCGGAATTCTTCCCATCGTTCTCTTTGGAAATGAAAAGCAGAAAAAAGTCTTCTTAGAGGACATCTCGCATAACCACCACCTGATAGGGTTTGCCCTGACGGAGCCAAAGGCAGGGTCGGACATAGGCTCCGCCCAAACGGTTGCCAAAAATAATGGGCGGAGCCACACCCTTAATGGGAAAAAAGCGTTTGTAACCAACGGAGGGGTCTCTCACCTTTACAGTACCTTTGCCAAAACAAACCCGCGGAGGGGGAAACGGGGGCTGACAACTTTTATCGTTCCAGCTGACGCGGATGGCCTTATAGTTGGGAAAAAAGACGATAAAATCGGCATGCGGGGAATTCCTTCTACTTCCCTTTCTTTCAAGAATGTGGAAGTACCAAACACCAACATTATTGGGAGGAAAGGGCAAGGGTTCCTTATTGCCATGGAAACCCTGAACCGGTCACGACCCGCCGTTGCCGCTCAATCTGTCGGGATTGCAGAAGCCGCACTTGAGCTTGCCGTTCTTTTCGCCATGAAGCGGCGGCAGTTTGGGAAACCCATCGCAAAACTGGAGGGCATGCAGTTCATCCTTGCCGATATGGCGGCATCGGTCGAAGCAGCCCGCAGCCTGGTGTACAAAGCAGCATACTACCTCGACAGTAACCATGATAACGCCACAAAATTATCTGCCATGAGCAAATTTTTCTGCTCTGACATGGCCATGAAGGTTACGATCGACGCCGTTCAGGTCTTTGGTGGATACGGATGCCTGAAAAGCAGGCCCCTGGAACGTCTCATGCGAGATGCCAAGATAACCCAGATTTATGAGGGAACCAATCAAATTCAACGATTCGTGTCGGCTGAGCAAATCATCAAGGAACATCTAAAAACATACGATCGATACTTCCGCAAGGAACTGGAAGAAATGGAGTGGGAATAGGTTAAAAGGTTTTAGGGAGAAGGCGGAAGGATGGGAAGGATGAAGAAAATAGTAAATAACACGTGATTCCCATAACCTAAACAGGTAGCGGGCGGTCCAGAGAACGATACTGAATCGCCTCAGCTATGTGGAAAGATTGAATCGTTTCTGTCCCTTCCAGATCCGCGATGGTCCGGGCCACCTTCAAAATACGATGGTACGCCCGGGCACTGAATCCCAACTGAGAAATCGCGGATTTTAATAATTCTTCCCCTGCCGTGTCCAATTCGCAGAAGTTTTTGATATCCCGTGTTCGCATCTGGGCATTGGTAAAAACCCTGCGATGACGTGAAAAACGTTTTGCCTGCAAACGTCGTGCCTTTTCTACCCTCGTTCGGATCCTTGAAGACGTTTCAGCCTCACCTTTCCCCCTGAGTGCTTCATAAGGCACCGCGGGGACCTCAATCTGAATATCGATACGATCCAAGAGAGGACCCGATACCCTCCCCCGATATCGCCTGATCTGGAGGGGCGTGCACGTACACGCGTGCGTTGGACTGGTAAAGTAACCACAGGGGCAGGGGTTCATGGCCGCAACCAGCATAAATCTTGCCGGATAGGTTAAGGAAACGGCCGCTCGTGAAATAGTTACCTTCCCATCTTCCAGGGGCTGGCGCAGAACCTCCAAGACATTTTTCTTAAACTCCGGCAGTTCATCCAGAAATAAGACCCCATTGTGTGCAAGACTTACCTCACCCGGCCGCGGAATCGTGCCTCCACCGATGAGACCCGCATCCGAAATGGTATGGTGGGGAGCACGGAAGGGGCGTGTCTGTATCAGAGGGTTTTTCTCATCTGTTAACCCCGCTACGCTATGAATCTTTGTCGTTTCAATCCCCTCTTCAAAGGTCATGGGGGGAAGAATGGTAGGGATTCTCCGGGCAAGCATGGTTTTCCCGGACCCCGGCGGCCCGATCATGAGGAGATTATGTCCCCCCGCTGTCGCCACCTCAATGGCCCGTTTGGCATGTTCCTGCCCCTTTACCTCTGAAAAATCAACCGTGTCTTCGGCCTCTGTGCTATCCTGTACAGGGCGCACGGGTTCCGAAGGGAAAAGGGGGGCCTCGCCATTCAAAAACTCAACGACTTCGTGGAGACTTCTGACACCATAAATGGATAAACCTTCCACGACCGCGGCTTCTTTCGCGTTTTCAATGGGAACAACCAACCCCGTTATCCCTTCCTGACGCGCCTTAATGGCCAAGGGAAGCGTTCCCCGTATCCGCCTGATACCACCGTCCAGTGAAAGCTCACCGGCAAGCATAAACCGTCCATTCCCCTGAGTTTTCACAATACCGGACGCTGACAAAATCCCTATGGCAATGGGGAGATCAAACAAGGTCCCCTCTTTTTTGACATCCGCAGGTGAAAGATTAATCGTAATTCTCCGGGGCGGAACCTGGTACCCGGAATTTTTTATGGCACTCCGAACGCGGTCCCTGCTTTCCTTTACAGCCCCGTCTGGAAGACCCACAACGGAAATATTGGGCAATCCTAAACCAACATCAACCTCTACATCAACGGGAATTGCATCAATCCCCATGACAACCCCACTTTGAACCTTGGCTAACATCACCGTTCCTTGAAATTAATACCTTGTTGTGAGATTATACCCAAAAGAATGGAAAATCAAGAAAACGAAAGGGCCATATGGTGGAATTTCGTCAATTAGAAACCTTCGTGAGGGTGGCAGAACTTAAAAGCTTCAGTAAGGCCGCGCAAGAAATCTTCTTGACACAACCGACGGTCAGTGAACACATTCGCCAACTTGAAAGCGAACTGAGCACAAAACTTTTCCTTCGAACAAAACGGGAAGCCATCTTGACACCGGCCGGGAAGTTTTTCCTCAAGCATGCCCAAAAAATTCTCGGTTTTCGGCGTCAGATTGTCCTGAAAATGGGACAATTCTCCAGCGTTGTCGAAGGGGAACTCACCCTTGGGGCCAGCTCAATTCCCGGTGAATATATCCTCCCACAGGTTATTGGAACCTTCCATAAAAAGTTCCCAAAGATAAAGACAGAACTTCTCATATCTGATTCCAAAGAGGCCATGGAGTGGGTCTTAGACCGAAAATGTGAAATTGGCTTTATCGGATTTAACCCAAGCCATAAACTTCTCGATGTTTCCCCCTTTTCGTCTGACATGATTGCCCCGGTCATCCATGCCACGTATCCACTCGCGGAAAAACCTGACCTTTCTCTAAGGGAACTCCGATCCATCCCCCTTGTGCTTCGCGAACCCGGATCGGGCACAAGAAGAGCTGTGGAACGTGTCTTGAGTGAAAAAGGCCTTTCCTGGAAATCCTTTAATGTTGCACTTGTTGTAGGAAGCGCCACGGCTGTTATCAATGCCATTCTCTCGGGTTCCTTTTTCTCCTTCCTGTCATTAAAGTCCGTTGAGGATACCTTTCTCCAGGATCAATTAAAGGTGTTACAGGTATCCGATTTTCAGGCTATAAACAGGCAGTTTTTTATGATTCGTGGCAAAAGGGACTTGCTATCCCCCATGGGACAGCATTTCATCCGACATATTGCACAAAACGCCGAGCTACTAAAACCACCATTGTGATAAAAGAAGGCATAGAGAAATTCCAAATCCTCATGCGAAAGGAAATGACCTTCTGGCTGGTGTTCTCCCTTATGATTCACGTCGCGACTCTCACCGTCATTGAGATTGTGAATCGAAGACACTTCATTAAAATTCCTTCTCCAGGCCCCATCCAAGTTGCCCTTCTTGAACCAAGGCCTCACAAGAATGTCACAAAAAAACACGTCAGGCACCCTGTAAAAATCTACAAGCAACGGGTCATTAAAACCATCCCCCGCTCCAAAGTTATCGTCCGAAAGCAGCGGATCATCAGAAGGATTAGAAAAGGCGCCATCCCAACCAAGAATCCAAGAGAAGAACAACTTCAAAAAGCCATCGAGCGGCTTAAAAAAAAGGTGGAGCAACGCGAGCTCACACCGGAAAAACCAGCTCCCTCTGCAGGGGGCGGAAGCGATCTTGGGGAAAAGAATCTCTATTTTTCTGTCATCCGCAATAAAATCATGCAGGGATGGGTTATCCCTGAAAACCTGATAGAAAACGTCTACAGCCTGAAGGCTATCGTCAACTTCACCATCTATGCCGACGGCCACATCTCCGACGTCTACCTGGAGGAAAGCTCAGGGGATAAAACCTTCGACGAATCGACCCTCCGGGCTATCAAACAGGCCGCACCTTTCCCCCCCTTTCCACCAAGTATCAGGAAGAAATCGATTGAGATAGGCATCCGCTTCCGCCCGGAGGAAAAGGAAGACGG
>JALTEW010000156.1:0-575 GCA_027073795.1 bacterium
ATGATGACCCAGTCCCCGTTTTGGATGCCCTCCTTTTTCGCGGTATCGGGATGGATTTCCACCGTGGGATCGGGGTGGAGTTCCCGCAGCCAGGGGACCTGGCGGTTCTCCGTGTGGAAGAATCCGGGCAGGCGCATCCCGGTGATGAGGATGTAGGGATAGTCCCTGGTCAGTTCCGGCGTGCTGACCGGGCTTTCCGGCGGCTCCCGGAACTGGGGCAGGGGGTCGTAGCCCCACTTTTCCAGCAGCGTGGAGGCCAGCTCGAATTTACGGGTCGGTGTCGAGAACCCCTTGGTCTTATACTTGCGATAGGCCGTTTCTCCCTTGAGGTAATCCATCTGTTTGAATTCCTGCCAGGTGATGCCGAGGGGTTCCAGGATGTAGTCGAGGCCGCCCTCGAAGGTCTCCCACCAGTCATCTCCCTGGCCGACCCGGTGGGCCAGGTCGTTGAGCATCTCGTGGTCGGAACGGCATTCCCCCACCTGAATCGCCTTTCGACGGGGCAGGATGTAGCCGTGGCGTTTCCAGAAATCCCCGATGTAGTCCATTTCCAGCCACGTGGCGGCGGGTAGGAC
>JALTEW010000156.1:585-2809 GCA_027073795.1 bacterium
ATGTCCGCCATCTCCGCAGTGGGGGTGAGGAAAAAGTCGGCAACGGCCATGAATTCAACCTTTTCCAAGGCGCGGTAGACCTCCCGGGCGTTGGCGCGGGTCAACAGGGGGTTAGAGCTGATCAAAAAAAGCATCTTGACAGGGTAGGGTGTTTCCTCCAGGATGGCATCCCACACGCATTTGGGATTGATGATGGCGAAATTCCCCGCGAGACGGAAGCGGTCCCCTCCGAGGCGCTTGGCCGCCTGTTCCTTCGGGAGGCGCTTGTGGGCGCCGAATTCGCTGACGCTTCGGATCTTCGGGGGCTTGAACAGGACCTGCCCACCCGGGATATCGATGTTCCCCGTGATCCCCATCAGGGCCATGAGGGCCCGGTCGTTGTCGGCACAGGTGACCTGCTGTTCGATGGCCACGCCCCACTGAATCCCTGCCGGCTTGGTGGTGGCGTAGAGCCGGGCGGCGGCGGCAATCTTCTCCTTCGGGACCCAGGTGATCTGCTCCACCCGCTCCAGAGGATACTCTGCCGCCCGTTTCTTGAAGGCCTCCCAGCCGTGGGTGTAGTTTTCCACGAATTCCTTGTCGTAGAGTTTCTCTTCAATAATCACGTTGGCCATGCCCAGGGCCAGAGCCGTATCCGTCCCGGGGCGAAGCTGGAGCCAGATGTCCGCGCGAGCCGCCACCCGCGTCAAGCGGGGATCGACCACAATGAGCTTCGCGCCCTTGTTGAAGGCGACGGAGAAATTCTCCCCCTTGTATTCATCCGGGTTGCTGATGACGATGTTGTTGCCCCACATCATGATACATTTGGGGTTGTTGGCGTAATCGACGACAACATTGGTGCCGCAGGTGAGGATGCTGGTGGCGATGCGGGGGCCGTAACAGAAGTGACCGGCCGTCAAAACGTTCGGCGTGCCAAGGAGGTTGGCGAACCGGTAGATGACGCTCTCGTTGTCCCGGCCCGTGCCGTAGCCCATGACGATCGATTCCGCCCCGTATTCCTTCTTGTAGGTGAGGATGCGCTCCGCGATGGTATCCA
Organism: bacterium; assembly: GCA_027073795.1. Taxonomy (GTDB): domain Bacteria; phylum Desulfobacterota; class S145-22; order S145-22; family S145-22; genus S145-22. Next base: position 1,622 of record JALTEW010000156.1, read on the forward strand.
GGGCCTCGTCCCACGTGATCCGTTGCCATTTTCCGCTCATCTTGGGACCGACCCTTTTCATGGGATAGGTGAGACGGTCCGGGTGATAGGCCAGTTGTGCCGCTGCCAGTCCCTTGCTGCAGAGGGTGCCGTGGTTGATGGGGCAGTCGGGGTCCCCGGAAATTTTTTCGATTTTCCCCTTTTTGAGATAGATAAGCACACCGCATCCCCCATGGCAAAGGCGGCAGTGGCTCTTGACCACGGTGTCGTATCCGTACGTCTCCATTTCAAGTTTTACATTTGAGTGTTTGAACTGTGCCATCATCCTTCCTCCAAAAATTGTTAGAGTTTTATATAGTTGCTAAAGGGCGCAGGCATGTCTGCCCCCATGGCTTGAGAGAGGCCAAAAGCGGCCTCACACGCCTTTGGGCCATATAGCTGAACCGTGTTTCCTTGAAATGTTCCAATGACTAGAATTACCCCCGTGACGGTTCCCTTTCCGCTGAATACTGGGGCCGCAACTGCGCGGATGCCTTCTTGTAAATCACCCATATCCACAGCGTAGCCCTGCTTCTGGCAGAAGGCTATTTCGTCTAAAAGGCGCTTGCGATCGAGATTGTCCGGGTTGCCATGAAAATAGAGTCTTTTTCTTGCGAGAATCTTTTTGCGCTCAACGTCGGTCAGAAAGGATACAACCGCCTTGCCGTGTGCCCCGGCTGTGAGGTGAAATCGATGTCCCATTTCAATGGTGATGCCGATGTGGCTATTCCCGTCCTCCTTGGCAACGACGATCAGGTGGTCCCTACTGATAATTCCAAGCAGTGCGGTACAGCCTGTTTCTTCTGACAATTTGCGAAGGAAGGGCATAGCCTTTTCCCTGATGTCAAGATTTTTTAGCACCTGTCGTCCCAGGTAGATAAGATTGGGGCCCAAGCTGTATCTTTTTGTTTCCTCATCACGTTCGACAAGTCCATAGGTCACCAGGGTTTTCAGGATGGCGTGCCCCCGGCTTTTATAGATGCCGAGTGCCGTGCAGATCTCTGTTAAGGTTGCCTTTGGAGAAGGGTGTTTCCCTAAAAAGGCGAGAATCCGTGCAGCGTGTCCCACGGCGGGTACCAGGGAAGATTCATCTTCGGTTTTTAATTTTTTCTCAGGTGAGTTGTTTTTTCCCATGATGTACCTTAAAGCCTATTAAGTTCTATATACAGA
>JALTEW010000157.1 GCA_027073795.1 bacterium
TGCCTGAACATATAATGGTCGTAGGGGTCTGCGTGGCAATGGACCGACCGAAAGGGATAAAAAAGGGAAATCCCCGAATCGAGAGATTCGGGGATTTTTTTGTAGGCAGGCATTAAAAAGAGAGAGGAGGTGAAGAAGAAAAGGAAAGCTCGAAGCTGAAAGCCACTTTTTAAAAACCTTTGAGCTTAAACGCCTCACACTTGGCAGAACACTGCAACCAGATAAACCAGAAAAACGAGACCCCAGTGAAATACGCTTCGCTGTCCTTCGGAATTTCACGGGGTGGGCAAACGAAAAGAATGGAGGTTAGGAATATGGTTGGAAATTACTTCATACAAGGTAAAATCAGCAAAAGAATGCTGCGAATCGGTTTAAGTCTTTTGATTGCCCTACCATTTTTAGCAGGCGGCATAGCGATGGCGGGTAGTTCCAAAACTGATACCAACGCACCAAGGGTCTTGAAGGAGGTGGTGGTATCGGCAAGCAGGGTTAAGGAAACGAAAAAGGAAGTTACAGCCAATATATCGGTTATTACGGGGAGCGAAATTGCCCAGTCCTCCGCCAGGGATGTGGGGGATCTCCTGGCGGAAAGGGGAATCGGCCATATTCATAAATACCCGGGCGCTTTAACATCCATCGGGATCCGAGGATTCAGAACCGACGCACATGGGAACGATCTGAGAGGTCATGTCCTTATCCTCGTGGATGGCCGAAGGGCCGGGACGGGAAATGTGGCAAAGATTCTAACAAAGAATATCTCACGCATCGAGATTATTCGGGGCCCTGCTTCGGTGCAATATGGCTCGGCTGCCATCGGCGGTGTCGTCAATATCATTACGAAGCGAGGCAAAGGCAAACCCCACGTCTTTGTAGAAGGAACATACGGGAGTTACGACTATGCAGAAGGGACCTTCGGGGGATACGGGAAGGTTAAAATGTTCGACTTTGCCGGAACCGTTACCAGGTCCGCCCTGAATGATGATTACAAAACGGGGGGAGACGACAAGTTTTACAACACGGGGTACGACAGCAAGGATAATATAAGCCTGAATGTTGGCGCGGAATTTTATCCCGGCCATCGTCTGGGTATAATCTATCACTACTTTAACGCGGACAAGGTGGGCAGCCCCGGCACCCTCAGCAAGAACGACAGGGATGATTATACAGACAAATCAAACAAATCCATCGACATCATGTATGAAGGCAAAACCCCGAAGGGGATGCTTTCCTGGATGGCCCGCTACTTTAACGGGATCGACGAGGACCGGTGGATGGACCCGAAGGGAAGCAATCCCACCGGCTGGGACGACGGGAAGGCCTCTAAAAGGAAGACGGACCAAGAAGGCACCCAGGTCCAGGCCTCCTTAAATCTGAAGCAGATCACGGCAACGGCTGGTTTTGACTGGGTGGATTACGACATCAAGGCTACATGGAATCCAAAAAAGACGGAGTACGAAAACCCAGCCGGATTCTTCCTTGTAAAAGGCAGGCTTTTCAATGACCGCCTGATCCTGACCGGCGGCCTTCGTTACGATCATTACGAGGTGAAGGTCAAGGAACCGGCGGGCAGAACAGAGGACGACAATCACACATGTTTCAGGGCTGGAGCGGCCTATCTCCTGGGAAAATACCTGAAGTTCCGGGCGAATTACGGGGAAGGCTTCGTCATGCCGGCGGCGGACCAGTTGGCAGCGGATTATGTGGTATGGGGAAGGCACTATGTGGGCAACCCAAGTCTCGACCCCGAAAAAAGCAAGACTTATGAAGGCGGCATCGATTTCTTCTACAAGGCGCTGGCTGCATCGGCAACCTATTTCTACACGGATTTTGATGACAAGATTGTCGTGGCCTCTGGCCCGGGGGGTGAAAGGACATGGGAGAACCACGGGGGCGCAACCATCAAGGGACTTGAAGGAAGCGTATCGTATGACGTGGGATCCCTCTTTGGATGGGAATTCGAGCTGAAACCCTATGCGAACTTCGTATACCTTTTTACCTATGAGGACGATGACACTCGCGAGGATTTGAAATACGTTTCCGACTGGACCGCCTCCTACGGAATCACGCTTTCGGGATTGAAGGGGTTTTCCGGAAACCTGAACTTTGCCTACACAGGCAAGCAAAAGGTGGATGATTGGGAAAGTGGTATCTGGCCTACACCGGTTATCACCAAGGGAGGATTTACGGTTGCCGATTTGACCGCCTCTTACAAGATATTTGAAAACAAAAAATATGGGAACCTGACTGTTAAAGGTGAGGTAAGAAACCTTTTTGACAAGGATTACGCCTATGTTAAGGGATACCCCATGCCGGGAAGGACATTTTACGGGAGCCTGAGGTACGAATTCTGACCTTTTTTGAAAGACGGGGTGAAAGGGTGTATGGCAGCAAACGCGGTAATATGGTAGAAGGGAAAGCGCAATGGAGCTCAAAAGCCTGATTGTTGGCGTCTTGCTGGCTGTTTCTGTGTTCGCGGCAAAAAGCGGCATTGGAATTTACTATCTTACCGCCAACATGAAGGTTAAGACAGGGCGGGCCCTTATTTTTGCCGGGTCTGCCCTGTCTTACGGCCTGCTATTTGCGGGCGCATTTTTTTTGTTGGAGTGGCTAAACCATATCTCGCTATTCCCATTATTCAACAAGATTTTGAAGTACGGCATGCCCCTTCACTTCATCCTAGCCTTTGGGATGCTCGTTTGGTCGGTTTACCTGCTGAAACGGAATCACACCCGTCAGTCGAGCAAGGCCTACTTATTGTTAGTGATTCCATGCCCAGTTTGCATGACGGTGATCCTGTTGATCACGGCCTTCGTCATAGCCTATTTTCCGAAGCATAGCGGGAGTGTTCTGGTGGGAACCTTTGGCATCTACCTCGTCATTCAGATGGGCGTCACGCTTGTTCTTTCCAGATTACAAAGTGTGATCCGCATAACCTCCGATCGTATCCTGGGATGGGGAATGCTACTCATTGCAAGCTATTTTATCCTGACTGTCCTGATTGCCCCTCAGATGGGAGGCCTCAATAAGATTTATAGAATTGCCAACTACAAAGGAGATGTTGAATTGTTGAAACTCAATTGGGTTATCGCCGTTTGGCTTACGATTGCCACAACCTTTTTCGCAGGGCTCATTTTCAGGATGCTCAAACTAAAAAGGAATAAATGATGCATTTTGGAGCTGCCCTGAAAACCTTTATCTATGTCATTTCCAGTTCACTGCTCTATCCTGTCCTCTTTTTCCTGGTGCTGCTGTGCCTGGTAATCATTCTGTTCGCGGGAATGTTTTTTGCCGAGTGGCTTGACCGGCTGAGGACGGAAAAGGTATCCGCTGAGGAATTTTCAAACCTGACGCTGTCAGAAAAAACAGGCGAACAATTCCCTTATTACGTGCGCCGGTATTACAAGAAGTTGTTTACTCTGTTTCGACAAACCGGAGAAACAGCGCCGCTGCACGTGGAAAACCTTTTACAGGAGGAAAACCTGAATCTCCTGAAAATGGTAGACCGCCTCAAGATTATCGTAAGGGTGGGTCCCGGCCTCGGCCTGATGGGAACGCTGATCCCCATGGGCACGGGCCTGGCTGCCATTGGGCAGGGAGATATGACGCGGCTTTCCGGTGACCTTGTGATTGCCTTTACCACCACGGTTGTCGGCCTTGCCATCGGGATTGTCGCCTTCATTTTTTACACGGTAAAGCGGCGCTGGGCCCAGGAGGACATCAAAGACATGGAAATGCTAACGGAGTTACTGCTTGCGCAGCATAACGAGAAGGGAAATGAAATATCTTAAAAAAAGGCGACATCTAAGCCAGGACGACCTGGAAGGGGAAGATCCCCTCACGGGCCTGGCAAACCTGTTTGACCTCGGACTGGTGTTTATCGTCGGCCTGCTGCTGATGCTCTTTGCCACCTACCACCTCCAGGACCTCTTTACGGAAAGGTCCGAAATTACCATTGTAAAAAAGACAAAAGGCGGAGAGGTGGAGATCATCACGAAAAAGGCCCGGAAGATCAAGGCAATGAGGGTTACCAGACAAAAGGCAAAGGGAAAGGGGCACCGCCTCGGCGTAGCCTATAAGCTTGAGAACGGTACGATGGTCTATGTGCCTGATCAGTAGGTCTTTAGGTTGAAGGTTGAAGTCCGAAGGTTGAAGGTTGAAGTCCGAAGGTTGAAGGTTGAAGTCCGAAGGTTGAAGGTTGAAGTCCGAAGGTTGAAGTGTGTCGAGAAGATGCGGGATCATAGAAAACTTAAAGCGTTTGAGCTTTCCGATGCCATTGTAGATTTGATTTATAAGGCAACACAAGCGTTTCCTCAAGAAGAATTGTATGGTTTAGCGGCTCAGATGAGGAGAGCGGCAGTTTCAGTGCCATCCAATATTGTGGAAGGGTGCGCACGTGGCAGTCAGGCGGATTTTTTACGATTTCTCTATATCGCTTTTGGCTCACTACGAGAGTTACATTACCAATTAAGGCTCTCAAGGCGTTTGGAGTTTTTGACTAAAGAGAACTTTATGGCCGTTGAACCTAAGATAGTAGAAGCGGAGAAGGTGCTGAATGGCCTTATCGTTTCCCTTAGAAAGCAAAGCTAAATGTTTTCCTTCAACCTTCGGACTTCAACCTTCGGACTTCAACCTTCAGACTTCAACCTTCAGACTTCTTTACGGAGAATCCCCATGTTTAAAAATCCACTGAAGTTTTTCGTTTTTTTTATATTGTTATTCGCTGCCTTACCCGCCGTTGCGGCTCCTGTCACGTTTACTGATTCTACCGGCCATATTTTCACGCTCCAGCATCGCCCCCGCCAGGTGGTATGCCTCGTTCCCTCCGTCACCGAGATGATTTTTCGCGTGGGAGGCGGGGATGCCATCAAAGGCGTAACGTATCATTGCACCTATCCCCCGGAAGCGGCCTTGAAACCGGTTGTGGGGGGCTTTTACTCACCATCCATAGAGCGTATAGCCTCCCTCCACCCGGACCTGATCTTTGCTTCCCGTGTCCAAAAGGCGGTTATTAAACGTTTCAGGAACACCTGCAAGGTGATTATCCTGGAGGCCAACAGCATCGCGGAGATTGAAAAACACATTGGGATTATCGGCGACATCTTCGATAGAAGAGAGAAGGCCCAAGCCCTGATCCAAAAAATGGAAAACAACCTGGCCCTGATAAGAAAAAAGATTGCCCGGATACCCCAATCGAAGCGAAAAAGGGTCATCCGCCTCATGGGGCGAAAAAGGGTGATGGCGCCGGGTGATGATTCGTTCCAGAATGAATACATCCGACTTGCCGGAGGAATCCCCCCCGTTTTCGGCAAAAGTGGTGCTATAGTGACCGTTTCAGAAGAGGCATGGAAACGTTTCAATCCCCAGGTTATCTACGCATGCGGCGGAGACCGGAAGGCGGCCTGGCGAATTTTATCCCGGCCTGGGTGGCGGGACGTGGAAGCAGTTCGAAAAAAGGCAATCTATTTTTTTCCGTGCGACCTGACCTGCCGAGCCTCGACCCATGCCGCTTACTTCGTTTCATGGCTGTCGTCAGAGATCTATGGGGATATGTATGCAGAAAAAGGTGCACAGGTCCTAAGGGATGGAATTGTCCGCTCTAAACCTGTAGCGCTCTCACTCCCCTATATTGACAAGGCAAGCATTGTTTACAGCCATATCGCGGATTTCATAAACAAGACCCTAATTATCAATTTTAAGCATCCCCTCAAGGTCCTCTCGACGCTGGAAGGGCCGCGCAAGGGGATAACCGCGGTCGGGAACCACTACCTTCCCCCCCAGTTGTGGGGTATCTCGCACCAGATGGGATTCAGGAACTTCCGGAAGAGGATCTATAACGTGCTCCGGCTGCGTGAAACAGACACGAGCCTTCTCATGACCGGCGCTAACATGGACAACCTGTCGATTCAGACCAAACGTTTCAAGGCTATCACGGTAACGGCATTGGTCACGGCGGGGGTCCGTTCCAACGCGGTGAGGATGTCGAAGGACGAAGGCCGCTACTACGAACCCGATCCGGGAACCATTAACATCATCCTGATGACCAATTGCCGGCTGACGCTACGGGCAATGGCACGAGCGATGATTTCCGCCACGGAGGCGAAGACGGCCGCCCTTCAGGACCTCGATATCCGGAGCGCCTATACCGGACGTGTTCACCAGGCGACTGGAACGGGAACGGATAACATCATCGTGGTTGAGGGCGATGGCATCCGAATAGACAATGCCGGAGGGCATTCGAAGATGGGAGAGCTTATGGCAAAGGCGGTTTACGGCGGCGTCAGGGAGGCGATATTCAAACAAAACGGCATCGTGAGGCAGAGGAACGTCTTCCAGCGCTTAAAGGAACGCGGGATATCCACCTACGATCTGATACCGGATAATGGACTGAGCCCCTTTATGTCCAAGATGCAGGCGGTTAAGGCCCTTGAAGCCCTGCTCCTTGAACCCAAATACGCCGCCTTTATCGAAACGGCCCTGGCCGCCAGCGACCGGGCAGAAATCGGGTTGATAAAAAACCTGAAACCCTTCAAGCGGTGGTGCCGGATGGTCGCGGCGGAGATTTCGGGAGTGGGGACACGACCACTCAAGGACCTGGTTGGTGACAAAAAACTTCCCATGGCGTTAAAGATGGCCTTTAATGGCCTGTTGAACGGGATTGTATGGAAACAAGAAAGATAATTCACCGTTTTTTCCTGCCCCTCGCCTTTTTTGTCCTTTTATCGGCTATCTTTCCACAAATCTCCGCAGCCAGGCGGGTATCCCTCCTGATTATCGATTCCGACAGTTACACCGTTAACTCGGCCATCAAGACCCTGAAACTGAAACCAGGCGTCAAGGTTGAATTCTTTACCTACGGCGATTTGTCCCGTCACCCTAAATCTGAGGCATTCGTCCGACGCTCCGACGCCTTGATTGTGGATGTCATGGATAAAAGGCTCAGCCGCTACGTGGCAGCCCATGTGGATCTGAAAAAGGTCCCCGTGTATGCTGTCCGGGGCTCCCGGGATGATGCCCTTCTGAAACGTCAGGGGTTTCGCTTCGACAGAGAGGTTCAGGCCTACTTCCGCAACATCACGGCAAAGAATATCCGCAACATGATTTACAAGGTCATCCACCAGACCATCGATTCGTCGGTAGCCTATCAGGCTCCGGATGTATTACCCCCCGCGGGTCTCTTTCACCCCGAGGCCCCCGATATCTTTACCTCTTACGATGATTATCTGGGCTGGTATCAGAAAAGGAAGAACTACCGAGCCGGAAATCCCTGGATAGGGATTATGGTTTTCGCATCCTCCCTGGGAAAGGGACAGGCAAATCCGATCCGCGTCCTTACCCAAAGGTTCGAGAAAAACGGGTTCAATGTCGTCGTCGCTTTCGGAATGGCCAAGAACGCCCTGGCATTTCTCGTCCCCCCCAGGGAGAAACGGCGGGTGGATATCATCCTCGCCTTTTCCATGAAATTCCAGTCCTCCCTGAACGATAAGGTCAAGGCGTATCTCAGGCGCCTCGATGTCCCGGTGATCAACGCCATCAGCCTCTATTCCCGAACCATCAGGGAATGGCGGAAGGACCCGAAGGGCATTCCCCCCCTGGACGTCGTCTGGTGCATGGCAACGCCGGAGATTTCGGGGCAGATTGAACCAACACCCCTGATCGGTAAGGTCCGGCTAAAGGATAAAGAAACCTCCAAAACCTTCTATATCCATAAAGTAATTCCGGACAACCTCGATTTCCTTATATCCCGAATAAAGAAATGGATTGCCCTCCAGCGAAATCCCAATCGCCAAAAGCGGGTCGCGATTCTCTTTTACAATCACAGCCAGGGCAAACAGAATATCGGGGCGAGTTACCTGAATGTCTTCAAGAGTATCCAGGTCATCCTAAAGCGAATGCGCAAGGAGGGATATCAGGTCCCCGGAAAATACGACTTGACCGCGAAGGAAATCCGTGGGCTTATCCTTAAATACGCCCGAAACATCGGAAGCTGGGCACCTGGTGAGCTGGATGCCTTGGTCAGGGACAACAAAGTGGTTGAAATTCCTCTTGCCACCTATAAAAGGTGGTTTCAGCGTCTCCCCAAAGCGTTCCGCGAGGGGGTCATCAAACAATGGGGACGGATTGATGACTCAAAGATCATGATTCATAATGGAAAATTTGTCATCCCCTCGGTTATGCTTGGCCATGTCGTCCTGTTACCCGAACCGGCGCGGGGTTGGGGAGACGACCCCATGAAGCTCTACCATTCCCCTACCTTGTACCCCCATCACCAGTACGTGGCGGTCTACCTGTGGTTGAAGTATGGATTTAAGGCGGACGCCATGATCCACTTGGGCACCCATGCGACCCATGAATGGCTTCCTGGCAAGCAGGCGGGGATGACGGTCGCCGACCCGCCGGAGGTCCTGATTACGGATATCCCCAATATCTACCCCTACATCGTGGACGACGTGGGGGAGGGCATCCAGGCAAAACGGCGCGGCAGGGGCGTGGTCATCGATCACCTCATCCCTCCTCTGAAAAGCTCGGGACTCTATATGGAATACAGCCAACTTTACGACCTGATTGAAGCCTATAACCGCCTCGAGGCCATGGGAAGCCCCACTGCAAAGGGAAAGCTAAATACCATAGAGAAGATGACAAAGACACTGGGGTTGGACAAGGACCTGGGTCTGGCTTCCTTCACACCCGACAACATGGAAAGGCTGGAACACTATCTGCTTAAATTGAAGGGAACCTTGATGCCCTACGGACTGCATACCTTCGGGGTATCCCCGGAGGGTGAGGCCCTGAACTCCACGGCAAAGATCATCGTCAAGCAAAACAGCGGTACGATCATAGAAAAGGTTGAAAAGGCGCTCAGTACATCAGGCCCCCGTGAAATAGATAACCTCGTCCGCGCCCTGAATGGACGTTTCATTCCCCCTGGAGAGGGGAACGACCCCATCCGCAATCCCGGGGCGATCCCTACCGGCAAGGACTTTTACGGGTTTGACCCTCAGAAGATCCCCTCCCGCGCTGCGTGGGAATTAGGAAAGAGGGCCGGGAAAAAAATCATCATGGACGCCCTGAGGAAAAAGGGAACCTACCCCAAAAAGGTCGCGGTGATCCTGTGGGCAACAGAGACGATTCGAAACGAAGGTGTCAACGAAAGCACTATTTTGTACTTACTGGGACTTCGGCCCGTTTGGGACAAATCGGGACG
>JALTEW010000158.1 GCA_027073795.1 bacterium
AACAGTTCCGCCCTTCTAAAGGGTTTGTGGATATAGCCCAAGGCTCCGGACTGCAGAAGGTTTCTAACACTTCCATCAATGGAGAACCCTGTCATAAGAACAACCTTTGCTTCAGGATCGTGTCTCTTTAACCTCCAGTATGTCTCCTCCCCACCCATGACAGGCATGGCCATATCGAGTACCACCAAGTCAAAGGGGTTATGCCTTTCATTCTGGTAAATCCTGATAGCTTCCTGACCGTTTCCCGCCAAGACCACTTTATATCCGTTCTCTTCGAGAGCCAACTTAATGATATTACATAATTCCCGATCATCGTCTGCCACAAGGATTCTCTCACCGCTTCCGGCAAAGAGCTGGGAATCTCTTTCCAGTATCTCTTCTCCGGCGGTTTCATAAAGGGGCAAACAGATTCTAAACGTGCTTCCCTTCCCGGGCGTGCTTTCCACTTCAATGAACCCCCCATGGCTCCTGACGATTCCATAGGTCATAGACAGGCCAAGGCCAACTCCCTTGCCCACTTCCTTCGTTGTAAAAAAGGGATCAAAAATCTTTTCAATCACCGCTTCATCCATGCCACATCCCGTATCCTGAAAACGCACCTCCGCGTACATGCCAGGGAAGAGTTTCTGTCTCATGAAGGATCTCGTGGGGGAAATGTGCCGTTTCGAAAGCCCAAGTTTCAACACACCACCCTTGGGCATGGCATCCCCTGCATTCAGACAAACATTCAGCAGGGCCTGCCGAATCTGATCCATATCCCCGAGAATCATGAGGGGCTCATGAACCATTTCAAGGATGACCCTGACAGATGAGCCAAAAAACCCAGAAATCATTTCCTTCAGCCATTGCAGGGTGCCCTGCAGAATAAAGGGAATCTCTTTGTAACGCCCCTTTGAAGTAAACCCCAAAAGCTGTTGAACCAGTTTTGTGGCACGATTCGACGATTGCTCAATACCTGAAATATACCGATAGAGTTTATCTTCCGGAGAAAGTTCTGTTTTAATCAGGGAGGCATACCCCAAAATTCCCCCGAGGATATTGTTAAAATCGTGGGCCAGGCCCCCTGAAAGTGTGCCAAGGGCATCCATCTTTTGAGCTTCATACAAATGGTTCCATACGGTTTTCAGGTTGGTGATATCCAGGAGTGTCCCCACAAAAAGGTCTTCCCTCGTATCATGGATCCTCCTGAAACTGAAAAGACACTGCCTTGTCTCTCCCCTTATGTCTTTCAATCTTATCTCATAATCATCTGGAAAAGGTTCTCCTGCCATCAGGCGGCGCATCCTGATATGAAAGGCCTCCCTATCATCCGGATGAATCCAGTGAGAAAGGGAGGTTCCGATGATCGTTGATTCCTCTGAAGAGAGAAGGGAACAAAAGGAAGGATTCACGTAAATAAGATGCTGAGAATCCATGATGAAGACAGCCTCGTTCAGGCCTTCTACCACATCCCGAAAACGGATTTCAGAGAAAATCAATTCTTCCGCCCTTTGCTCGGAAAGGGCAAAAACACCCAGCATAAACCCAATGAGGGCCGCCAGTTGCACAAGCGATTTGCGCTGCTCGGGCAAAAATCCCTTTCTTTCCTGTGTCCCCATCCAAAACAGGCCAACACGCTGGCCGTTATGAGAAAGAGGAACGGTGATATCATGGGTTACATAGACCGTTGCTTCGATCAAATTGGGCTGGACACCTCGTCGATACACAGGCTTTGCTGACCCGTACGGCAATTTCGGCACTAAGTAAGACACCATTTTCCCAGTTAAAAAATTCTCTTCAAAGGGAAAGGAAAGAAAAACCTTGTAAGGGTACCTGGAATCACCGTTGGATAATAGAAGAATAAACCATGGATTTGCCGGAAAAATCGCATAAACCAATTCTTTGAGATGATTCTTAAATGTTTGTAAGGAATCATTCATTATTCTTTCCGGTTACTATGCCCTCCTTACGTCTTATGACTGTCATCCCTTTGGCTCTTTTTCAAGGTCCTCACGGGCAACCGGACATAAAAGGTTGCCCCTGCCCCCTTTTGGGATTCAAGCCAGATATCCCCATGTTGCGTTTCGACAATTCGTTTAATAATGCTCAACCCAATGCCTGTCCCCTCGACATCCTCTGAAACCTCGCCACGTTCAAAGACATCAAAAATCTTTTCGTGCAGTGCGGGGTCTATTCCCACACCATTATCCGCCACGGAAAACACCACCGCTCCCGGCTCGATCTTGCAACCGATGGTCACCTCGGAGGTCGGTGCCTGCTGGCTGTATTTGATGGCATTGTCTATGAGATTGGACATAATATGCCGGAAACTGCCCCGGTGAAATAAAATCTCTGGGAGGTTCTCACTCACGACAATTTTTACAGGCCGATGTTCCCATTTCAGTTTCAATTCCTCTATAATGGATTGAATGACCTTGTAGGTATCGATAAATTCAAAATCTCCCTTGGCATCTTTCTCAGCCCTGGCATAAGCAAGCAAATCTACAATCATCCGTTCGGCCCGCTTCGCAACGTCCATAATCCGCTCAAGAAGTTTCAAGCCCTTTTCCCCAAGAACATCCCCATATTTCCTCATCAATAGACGGGAAAACCCCTGAATCGCGATGACAGGAGATTTCAGGTCGTGAGAAACACTGTAAACATAAGACTCTAATTGCACATTTTTAGTGCGCAATTCTTCTTCTATTCTTTTCTGGCGTGTCAGGTCTCGAAAAATCCCTTCATACCCCAGAACCTTTTTGTCTTCATCGTAAACGGCAATATTTGACATGGAAACAAAAAGAGGTGTTTTATCCTTCTT
>JALTEW010000159.1 GCA_027073795.1 bacterium
CGGGACCATCGTAAGATAGGGAAAGAGCTGGATCTTTTCAGCATCAGTGAGGATGTCGGACCGGGATTGATCCATTGGCATCCGAAGGGGGCCCGCATCCGGAGCATCATCGAGGCATTCTGGCGCCAAGCCCATTATGAACATGGATATGAATTACTTTATACCCCCCATATCGGGCGTTCGGAGCTCTGGAAACGGAGCGGGCATCTGGATTTCTACCGTGAAAGTATGTACGCGCCCATGAATATCGATGAGAACGAGTATTACGTGAAACCCATGAATTGCCCCTTTCATATCCAGATTTACAACAGCCATATCCGGTCATACCGGGAGCTGCCTCTCCGATGGGCGGAGTTAGGCACGGTTTACCGGTATGAAAAAGGGGGTGTCTTGCATGGCCTCCTCAGGGTGCGTGGATTTACACAGGATGACGCCCATATCTTTTGTACACCGGAACAGATTGAGGATGAAATTCTTGAAGTTTTGAGATTCAGCCTCTATTTGTGGCGTTGTTTCGGTTTTGAGGATATTTCTGCCTACCTTGCAACGCGTCCGGAAAAGGCTGTTGGGGACCCGGAACGCTGGGAACAGGCCCTCAAATCCCTTGAGAAGGCCGTTGCTGTTGAGGGTCTGGAATGCGAAGTAGATGAAGGAGGGGGTGCTTTTTATGGCCCTAAAATTGACCTCAAAATACGGGATGCCATCGGGCGGGAGTGGCAAACGACGACCATACAGTTCGATTTTAACCTGCCCGAGCGGTTCGACATGACGTTTACCGGTGCGGACGGTGAAAAACACCGGCCCTACATGGTTCACCGGGCGCTGCTCGGTTCTTTGGAGCGTTTTTTCGGGATTCTTATTGAACATTACGCTGGGGCTTTTCCGCTCTGGCTGGCACCCGTGCAGGCCCGTGTCATGACCATTACAGACAGGCAGATACCGTTTGCCAATGAGGTGTTGGAAAGTTTGAAAGCCGCCCGTATAAGGGCGGAAGGCGATTTCAGGAATGAGAAACTTGGGTTCAAGATTCGTGAGGCCCAAGTCGAGAAGGTTCCGTATGCCCTTGTGATCGGGGACCGGGAGGTTGAAAACCGGCAGGTGTCACCAAGGGGAAGAGGCAGCCAGACCCTCCCGTCCATGGATGTGAATACCTTCATATCCAGGGTTTTGGAGGAGAGTCAGGTTATGGGTAAAACCATCCTTTAGGGAGGAATTTGGCAATCGATAAAAGGACAGCTGTAAACAAAGGTATTAGAGCGGACAAGGTTAGGGTTATAGACGTGGATGGTAAGCAATTAGGGATATATATGCTGGACGCAGCGCTTAAGTTAGCGGAAGAAAGGGGACTTGATCTGGTGGAGGTTTCCAGCAAATCCGACCCGCCTGTGTGCCGGATCATGGATTATGGAAAATTCAAATATGAGCAAAGTAAAAAGGTCCATGAATCGAAGAAAAAGCAGAGTGTCGTTGTAGTCAAGGAGATGAAATTCAGACCGAAGACGGAGGAACATGATCTGAATTTCAAGGTGCGGCACTTGGAGAAGTTTTTAAAGGAGGGTAACAAGGTCAAGATAACCGTTATGTTTCGGGGGCGTGAAATGCATCGTACGGAGCTGGGCGAGAAGGTACTGAAAATTGTTTCTGAAAAATTAAAGGACCTTGGTACCATCGAACAACCCCCAAAAATGGAGGGGAGAAACATGACTATGATGATGGCGCCGGTAAAAACAAGTTAGATAAAGGAGGACAAGGCGTGGCAAAATTAAAGACCAATCGTGGGGCGGCAAAACGTTTTCGGACGACGGGAAGTGGGAAAATTGTGCGTCAAAAGGCCTATCACAGCCATATTCTGACTAAAAAGAGCCCCAAACGGAAAAGAAACCTGAGGCAAGAGGGCTTGATAGCTGCCTCGGATACAAAAAGGGTACGGCGCTTGATTCCATTCAAGTAGGCGTGGAGGAGAACCATGGCAAGGGTAAAAAGCAGTGTTGCATCGAGGAGGAGAAGAAAGAAAATCCTGAAGGCTGCCAAAGGGTACTGGGGCGGACGTGGAAATCTCATAAGAAGTGCCACGGAAGCGATCCATCGTGCATGGGCCTATTCTTATCGGGATAGACGGGTAAGAAAACGCGAGTTTCGTAAACTCTGGATTGCGAGAATCAATGCGGCGACACGTGAAGAGGGGTTGTCTTACAGTCGGTTCATGAGTGGGCTGAGAAAGGCGAATGTGGAGCTTGACCGTAAGACCCTGTCCGAGATGGCTATCTGGGACAAGAAAGCCTTTTCCGAGCTGGTAAACCTAGCGAAACAACAGACGGCGCAATAGCAGGATTTATGGACCTGAAGCAGGAAATTGACGCCCTTGAAGAGGAGATAAAACAGCTCCTTTCAGAGGTGGATTCCCCTGATGCGCTCGAGCGCTTCCGTGTCGATTATCTGGGGAAGAAGGGGAAGGTTGTCATGCTTACCAGACAGCTTGGCACGCTTCCCAGAGAGAAGCGACCGGAGGCTGGAAAGGCGATCAATCACCTGAAGGCATGGGTGGAAGGGAAATTTGAAGAAAAGTCCCGCGCGGTCAAAGAACTGCTCCGAAGAGAGAAGCTTGAGCAGGAGAGGGTGGACATAACTCTTCCGGGTCGGTGCACGCCAGTGGGACGCGAGCACCCCATAACCCGGATTTCCCGCGAGATTACGGAAATCTTTGTGGGAATGGGGTTCGAGGTGGCTGAGGGACCCGAGGTGGAGCTTGACTACTATAACTTTGAGGCCCTGAATATCCCTAAGGACCACCC
>JALTEW010000160.1 GCA_027073795.1 bacterium
TCATCAGCGGCCTCCTTGGCATCCTTATCTCCCTTGTTTTTGACGCAACCCAGTATGAGAATTTCCTCCTCCTGATAGGCTCCTTCTTTTGCCCCCTGTTCGGAGTTGCTCTCATGGACTTCTTCTACCACCGGAGAAAGCGGATTTTCGTTGAAGAACTCAACAAGAGGCAGGGAAAATACTGGTACCAAGGCGGCATACATCTGAGAGCTGTTATCGCCTGGGGGATAGGGGTTATTCTTTATCAGGTTAGCTTCAGAGCCGGGTGGTCCATGGGCGCTACGCTACCCTCTATGATTGTTGCCGGGGGAATTTACTTCTTTCTCAATCCCGCTTCAAAACCCGCCAGCGGAGCTTAAACGGCAATGGGAAAAGCTCCAAGTTCATGGTTCATGGACTATGCTTCGCCCTCTACCTCCCCCTTTTTACAAAGCTGTCAGTAAATAGGAAAATTAGAAAGGGGGTACCCGAAGATACCCCCTTTCTAATTGTTAAATTTCCCTTTTGCTACATTGCTTTCTGAACATTCTTTGCTACGGGACCGCGGTCACTTTCTTCAATGTCAAAGGTTACTTCTTCACCCTCTGACAGTGTCTTGAACCCGGGCATGTTGATGGAGGAAAAATGAACGAACAAATCCTGCCCGTTTTCCTGCTCGATGAATCCGTAGCCTTTCTTTTCGCTAAACCACTTTACTTTTCCGACTGCCAACACTCTCAACCTCCTTTCATATTTTTTTCATGGTCCCTGCCAAAGGTCGAAACGCCGGCAAACGGAAAAACTTCCAAAGCCTATTAAGCGAAACCGACCCGCTTTTGTAGCCGGGCCATCCTATCTGAGCCCCTTGTACCACAGAGTTTTCAGTAAAGTCAAGCAAATAATGCACGGTTTCCACGAACTTCCCTATTATTTTTTTGATGCCCTGTGTAAAAACCTCTCAATTTTGGCATATTGTTTTAAGTTTTTTATCATGGCCTGAACATTTTCCCGAACCTTTTTCTGTTTCAGGTAGGCCTTTATCTTGTCACTCACCTTCGCAAATGTGACCATAGACTCCGGCTTTTTATCCGTCACCTTGATGATGTGAAATCCAAACCGTGTTCTCACAATGTCGCTGACCTGACCGGTTTTCATGGCGAATGCAGCATCCTCGAAAGGCTTGACCATCTGCCCGCGTCTAAAGTATCCCAAATCTCCTCCTCTTTTAGCACTGGGCCCTTCTGAAACATCCTTGGCAACTTTGGCAAAGTCTTCACCATTTTTCAGTCTTTTCTGCGCTGCTTCAATCTTTTTCTTCGCTACCGCAACATCTTTTTTTGGAGCTTGGGAATCTACCTTGATCAGGATGTGGCTCGCCCGTACCTCCTCCGGCCGCTTGAAAATATCAGGGTGCGTGTCATAAAAGGCCTTGACTTCCTTGTCCCCAATCTTGATCTTAGGTGCAATCTTTTTGTCAATCAGCTCCCGCACAGCCAATTGCTGTTTGATCTGATCCTTCAGCTCATCCTCTGTCAGATCAACGGATTTTAATGCCTTTTCAAAGGCCCCCTTTTCAGGAAACTGCTTTTTCAACCCTTCAATCTGCTTGTTAATGTCTCCCTCTTTTACCTTGATACCTTCCTTCTCGCTCTCCTGATAAAGCAATTCTCGATCAATCAGGGTTTCAAGGATATTACTTTTTACATTTTCAAGTTGATTCCCTTCCAGTTTTTTCCCTGACTGTGCAAACCGGTGTTGCGCCTGCGTTAAGGAACGATTAAAGTCCTTTTCAGGGATAGCCACGCCATTAACAATTGCGACCTTTCCTCTCATGTCTTTTGCGTGAACAACCGCCCCACATACAAGCAGCAGGCACGCAAAAAGGCTGACCACCGTTCCACCTCTTTTTAACATTCTTACACAAGACATTGAAACCTCCTTAAAGTATTTAAGCCCCCTCCGGGGCCATAGTTAGACTCCTGCGCTTTTCTTTTTTCGCCTTTCTATCAGGTTTCCGAAAAATGTGCAAGGCAGCGTAACATGTGTCATGCCCTGCTTCGCATTTTACTTGCGGCATCTTCAGGTATATGTTAGGAACTTGGTGAGGAACTTTAAAAACGAGTGAGGGTTAAAACATGATACAAGAGCTGAAAGAGCAACTTTTACAATACAAGCAAAAAATATCAACCCTTCGAGGGTATCTTTGACATTGAAAACAAGGAAAAACGCCTTCAGAAACTCAGCACTGAATCGGAAAAGAACAATTTCTGGCAGGATGCCAATCACGCGAAAGAAATTTTAAAGGAACAGTCAGACCTTAAGCATGATATCGAAACCATTACCGCCCTTGAAACGGAAGCCGGGGACTTGGAAGCCCTCATCGAGCTCCTTGAAGAGGAATCAGACACAGAATCTGAAACTGAACTTGAACAGCGCCTGTACGCGCTTGAAAAGCAGGTCCAATCCCTGGAGTTTCAGCAGAAACTGGGAAAGCCGGAAGATAAGAGTAACGCCATTGTCAGTATTAACGCCGGAGCGGGCGGCACGGAAGCGCAGGACTGGTCCGAAATGATCCTGAGAATGCTCCTGCGCTGGTGTGAGAGAAAGAGATATCAAACAGAGATTATCGATTTCCTTGCGGGAGATGAAGCCGGCGTCAAAAATGTGACTTTCACGGTCAAAGGCCCCTACGCCTATGGATATCTTAAGGCGGAAACGGGCATTCATCGTCTGGTGAGGATTTCGCCCTTCGACGCGAACCGACGTCGCCACACCTCTTTCGCCTCCGTTTCCGTCATCCCGGAA
>JALTEW010000161.1 GCA_027073795.1 bacterium
ATCACCGAGAGTCCCACATCCGCGTTCAAAGATTTTATCTGCTCCAGCGTTTCCGGTTCCTTCAAGGCCGGTGCTTCCAAAACCCTCTCTCGGGGCAGCGCCGCCGTTTTTATGATTTCATCGGTAAATTTTCGCTTTTCTTCAGGGTGGATGACCAACCCGATAATCTCCCGCCCTGTTTCCTTGAGCCACTTCAAGACCTGCCAGCCCAGATAGTTGTTCCCGAGAAAAAGAATCTTCATGCCTCAGAAGTTCCCCGCGTCTTCAAAAGGGGTTGCACATTCCTCATGCAAGATCGCTTCCGCCACGCGCGCCGGGCCCCGCCCGTCGATTCTTCGCCGACCTTCGCGGCGCATGTGCGCCCGGGTTTCTTGTGGGGTGATCGTTTCAAGACACCGTCGCACCCTGTCGCCGAACCGGGAATCGTTTTCCCAGCCCGCGAACAGGAGAAAGCCCGCCTTCTCCCACGCGAGGAGGTTTTTCAACTGGTTTTGAGCCGTGCACACCCCGATGGCGGGCGTGCCACACGCGGCCAGCTCGTACGTGGTCTGCCCCCCCGCCGAGAGGGCGATGTCACACTGCCGCATAACCTCAACGAGGTTTCTCCGGTTGTGATAGAAATGGACGTCCGCCGGCACCTCCCCCACCGTCCGGCGAATCCCTTCCAGGCCGTCGAAACCGTCGGTGGTCAAGACGTGAAGTGTCACCCCCGGCATCTCCCCGGCTATTTTGATCAGCCGCTGTGTCAAATGACACCAGTCCACCCCGCCCACGGTAATCAGGATGTCCCGAACCTCCTGACGAACCTCGCGTTGGGAAATCCCCATGTATTCCGGCCGGAGCATGAAATAGGCCGGGCCCAGAAGCAACCTCACCCCTGGCCTGGAGGGATAGGGCAATTCTTCGGCGTAGAGCGCCCCGTTGACCACCATCCCTGGGGGATAGGGCAAACGGTTTTCGTCATCAATGGAAACAAGCAGGTCAAACCGTGCGGCAAGCTCTTGGTATGCCGACAGGGGAAGGTGATAGGAATCCACCACCGCCACGTCACCTTTGAGCCCTGGCGCACCGTCCAAGGATTCCGCGCGTGCGCGCGTTTGAATCTTCTTCACGCCAAGGGAAGCAAGAAAAGAAAGTGCGGCAAGATCATCGTTGATGATGAATATGGGCGCTTCTCCCTTCTCTCTCAACGCGTGATACAGGGAAAAACAGCGGGACAGATGCCCAAAACCGATGCCCTTCCCGCCTTCCGTGATGATAACAATCTTCTTATCCATCGTCCTTCGCCTTTACGATCTCATTCACCGCCTGGATCACTGTATCCACGTTCTCGTCCGACATCGCCGGGAAAAGGGGGATCGAAAGCGCCTTCTTGTAATAGGCCTCGGCGTTTGGAAAGTCTCCCGGCTTTGTCCCCAGCTCCTGCTGGTAGTAAGGTTGCAAATGCAGGGGAAGATAGTGAACCTGGGTCAAAACCCCCCGGGTGCGCAACCCTTCCATGACTTGGCGCCGGCTTTTCCCCAGTTTCTCAAAATCGATAAGCAGGACAAACAGGTGATTAGCCGAAACCACACCAGCGGGGATCACCTGAAAATCGAGAAGGGGGTTTTCATCAAACGCCTCACGGTACCGGCTAACAATCTCTTCCCGCCTTTGGAGAAAGGAGGGAAGTCGCTGAAGCTGGGACCGCCCCAGTGCGGCCTGGAGGTCGGTCATGCGATAGTTGTATCCGAGCTCCGTCATTTCATAATACCATGGATTGGGAACCCCCCGATCGAACCCCAGCTCGGGATGCTGAAACCTTTCCGGCTCCCGCACGGTGCCGTGGTTCCGAAACTGCTTCAGGCGCTGGACCAGCTCGGGATCGTTGGTTGTCACCGCGCCGCCCTCCGCCGTCGTGATTGATTTGACGGGATGAAAACTGAAGGCGGTCATCACACTATGTGTGCAAGATCCCACCTTGACAGGATTCCCTGAGCCAGCGTCGTACGAGGCACCCAAGGCATGGCACCCATCCTCTATAACCAACCAGCCATCATTTTCCGCCAAAGTTCGAATGCGTTCCATGTTGCAGGGCAGTCCGGCAAAATGAACAGGAATCACCACCTTTTTGCGTCCCGTCGCCTTTTTCGCAATGGTCTCGAAACGGTTCGGGTCCAGGTTGAAGGTCAGTGGGTCGATATCGCAAAACACTACCCGTGCCCCGACGAAACGAGCGGCGTTCGCCGTCGCGAGAAAGGTCAGCGGCGTGGTGACCACCACATCCTCCTCGTTCAATCCAAGGGCAAGGCAGATCAGGTGAAGAGCCGCTGTCCCCGATGAACAGGCCACCGCGTAATGGGCACCCGTGGTATCAACTAAGGCTTTTTCAAAGGCTTCGATTCGGGGGCCCTGTGTAATCCACCCGGAACGAAGGACCTGTGCCACCGCCTCGACGTCTTCTTCCGTAATCCATTGCCGTCCGTAAGGTATCGGGTTCACGGCGCCTGCCGCTCCATCCATTGCTCCACGAGTTTAAGCCCTTCTTCCAGTTTCACCTTAGGCCGCCACCCCAAAAGGTCTCTGGCCTTTTTGTAATTGCACAAGAGTTTTTGGATCTCACTTTGAGGGTGGATGTGGGGAACATGTTCGATGGGCACCTTCCCTTCGGCAATCATTTCCGCTAACTGATTGATGGTTACATCCCTTCCCGCCCCGGCATTTAATATCTCGCCCACCGTTTTTTCTGACATACCGGCCTGTACCACAAACGCTGCACAATCCGTCACGTCCATCAAATCACGGGTCTGGGTTCCATCCCCATAGATCAAAAGTGGTTTACCCTCAAGTTTTCTTCGGGTGAAGACTGCCACAACGCCCCCCTCTCCATCCGCGCGCTGATACGGCCCATACGTGTTGAAGGGGCGGACAACCGTGACTGGTAAACCATAAGCGTACCAGTAGGAAAGCGCTATGGACTCGCCAGCAATCTTGTAGGCCCCATAGGGCGAAACCGGTTTGGTCGGGTGGGCTTCCGTAATTCCGGCCCAGTCGGAAGAACGCTTGTACACCATGCAGGTTGACATGAACACACATCGGGTACCGAGCGCCCGACACGCCTCGAGAACATTGAATGTCCCTTCTACATCGTTTTTAAAGACCTTTTCAGGGTGGTCAATACTGTCCTGAACCACGATGTTCGCCGCCAGATGGAAACATGTTCCAAAACCGTTTTTCCTGAAAAGCTGGTTGATGAGTGCCCTCTCTAATATAGACCCTTCAACAAAAGTAAAATTAGGGTTGCCTTTAAAGTCGGCGATATTTTCAAGGGAACCCGTGCTCAAGTCATCCAACGCAACAACCCTATTACCTTCGTTGAGCAACTCTTTAACCACCCAGCGGCCGATAAACCCCGCCCCGCCGGTGACCAGTATTTTTTTTCCGCTCATTCGGCCAATAACTCCTGTATGACAGCAATATCCGGAACTTTATGTAAAATCAAGAGAGATTTCAAGCCATTATCTCCCTTGAGCAACCCTTCCTTCTCCAGCAAGTCCCTGATCTCCCCCCTCGACAAAAGGGGGAAATCGTTGGAGGTATAGGTGCGCTCCTGGGTCTTGCGACTGTGAGGATAGTGATTTGAAAACGACTGGTTCAGGATGACAGGAGGGGTAATATACATGAAATCATTTTCATAGGCGTTCTTTGCGTCCGCCTCCGTCAGGATTTCTTCATAAGGTTTTTCCCCGGGACGCAGACCTATCTGTTCTACAGGAATTTGTCCGGGCTCATAGCCAAACTTGGGGGCAAGATGTTCTATCATGACATCGATGAGATCTCCCAAACGGAAGGCAGGCATTTTGAGGGTAAAGACCTCTCCGCCTCTCGCCATTTGTGTAGCAAGAAAAACCAGGCGTACGGCGTCCTGAGTGGTCATTATGAACCGGGTAATGTTTCGGTCCGTAACTGTAACAGGCCCACCTTTTTCTATCTGCCTGCGAAAAAGGGGAATCACCGATCCCCTGGAGCCCATAACATTACCAAAACGAATTGAGGTAAAAACCGTTTTTCGGTTTCCCTTGTAATAATTGGCGGAGGAGATAAGCCGCTCGGCAAGGAGTTTGGTCGCGCCCATGGTGTTCGTCGGGTTTGCTGCCTTATCCGTTCCAGTAAAGATAACCTTCTTTACGTCCTCCTTGAATACCGCCTCGATAAGATTCTGGGTGCCCATGACATTCGTTTTGACCGCCTCGAAAGGGTTATACTCACATGCTGGGACATGCTTCATGCCGGCACAGTGAAAAACAATATCGATATCCTCCATCGCATATTGTATCCGTTTGGCATCCCGAACATCCCCAATTAAAAACCGCAGCTTTGGGTGGTGGTTCAAGTCATGCGCCATTGCGAACTGCTTGCTCTCGTCCCGGCTGAATACCCGAACCACGGCGGGGTTATACGTTAGGAGTTGCTCTACAATGGCACGCCCCACCGTCCCGGTACCGCCGGTGACCAGTATTTTCCGTCCCCTGAACAAGCTGGGAAAACCGCTCTCAGTCATAGGCACTTCCTTTATTAAATTATGTCTCATCAGTAGGAAAGCAATAAATATACCAGAACAAAAGGAAACAAACTGTCCGGAAAACCACGCAAAACAAGGCGGGGAGCTTACTGGACGAGACGTTAAATCACAATTTCCCGGCTCTAAAGTCAATTTCTTGACGTATTAAGGCGGACAAACATAACATTGGGCGATGGTTCGCTTCCGACCTTCTGGTCTCTACTTCTCGTGAGAAAAGGCTCGTAGGGCATGAGGCATATACGAACGGGGGCAGCAGATTTTATAGAAGCCATTACCAATTTTATCCTTTCCACATCGATAGGCTGGCGAGTTTTCCAGTCAATCGTTTGAATCTTGAAAACCCAGCGCTCGGGGTCAGATATCAATGTCACGGCCGTTTTGACCATATTATTGAGATATTGGAGAACCACCGCTTCAGGTTTTCCAAGCTCCTTTTCCATCTGTCTTTGATATGACATAACCATGTAACGGTCAGGATGGGCAAATTTTTCCAAGGTGGGGATATCTCTTGAATACCAGGCAAGCGCATTTTCCGGGGCGAGGAGAGCCTCATAATTGATATTAAGCGCCACCCTGATCGACGGCCTTACTTTCTTTGCCGCCTGGATCAGATAATTCAGAAAAAGGGCCAGCCTGTGACTTTTCCACACACTCCATTTCCAGAAATCTCCCCGGTATCCCTTCAGACGCACTCTTTTGCCATCTCTTTCAAAAAGGTAAAGCTGGCGGGGATGGAGAATCCTTTTTCCCGTGTCTCTTTCGAAGGCGCGCCTTGCGAGGGGGCTGACGTCCTCGTTGTAATGAAAAGTCAGGTCATCCTGCACCAGAATCCCGTCGATGGGGTTTCGGGCCAGGTCGGAAAAAAGCCCGGACAGACCCGCTACCACCCCTGGGTCAAAGGGGCTGAGCCGCTTCGTTCGCACAATTTTCCCTGATGCAGGATCAAATCTACCCACGCGCGCCAGGGTATGCCCACGGATCAGGAAGGTCGCCTTGAGCGTATTCATCCATGCGTAAACTTTTATCCCCTGACTGTGCGCTATCCGGCATACAAGGGGCAATAAATCTGAAACCAAGGGAGCGTAGGAAGATTTGAAATATATCCCTATCTCTGCCTCACAGGGCAACACAGAAAAGAAGGCATCGCCATGGTTTTGAAAAACACGAAAATATATCGTGCCAATCCCATTCCCCCTCAGTGCTTTCATGAAACGCCCAAGGCCTTCAGGCGATTTTTGGTGAAGCCGGGTAATCTGAACACTATGCACACCCAAACGCTTATATTCCGCATCGGCAATTGACCCTGTCGAAATTTCCATCCTATTTTGGGAAGCAGGTGCCATTTTACCCTGCCGCGCAACGTTTTTAGCGTGTGGGGTGTTGCTAACTTCCTTTTTGGTGTGCCACGAAAAGGAAAAGAAGGAGGAACATCCAAGTAAAATTGGAAAAGTCAAGGTGAAAAAGAGATAAACGTTTTTTCTATTCTTTTTCAAATCCTTTTGCCTTGTTTCTTTTGCCCTTTTTAAACATCACTTTTTAAATTATATTAGATATGAAACCTTCGGTCAATTGATTAAAAGCTTCAAGGTTGTATACTAATGCTATTAATGGAAAAACTTCTTTTACTAAAAAAAATATTCTATAAAAAGTCAAACAACCTGTTTTTACAATCCGTCCAGTATGCCTTTGGGGGAGGCGTCGCCTTTATCGTAGATTTTTCCTTTCTATATCTTTTTACCAATTTCTTCCACGTTTATTACCTCCTTTCAGCTGCCTTTGCCTATATGATTGGTTCAGCCATTCACTATATTTTTAGTGTTCTGGTTGTTTTTCCCTCTCGATCCTTCGAAAACCGGACGATTGAATTCACGATCTTCGCCCTTATCGGTATTATTGGGTTGGGAATGAACGAAGCGCTTATGTGGTTTTTTACCGGGCGGATCGGGTTCCACTATCTTTATTCCAAGCTTATCGCCACGGGTTTTATCTTTTTCTGGAACTTTTCTACAAGAAAGTTCGTCTTGTTCCGATAGGTTTGGAAAGGTGCTGTCGTTTAAAATGCGGATTGCCAAACCGCCCTTTCACGTTTTGGCTTGACAAGTTTGGGATGCTGTTTTAACATAAAGACTGTGAGTGGCAAGGGCTTAATCAGGATTTATTTGCCAGGTGCTTCTCCAAGACGCGTGTTCAGATAAGAAGAAAGGGGGTGAGAAAGTAGAGACAGTTTAATCCTTAAAATTGTAATTCTTTTGTGGAGGGAAAGATGGGAAAAAAAGTTTATTTAAAGGTAGTAGGTGTTTTAGCCCTTTCAATTTTTATGTTGGTCAGTTTCTCAACTGCGACCAAGGCAGCCCCGATCAAGCTAAGCTACGCATTTTTCGCACCATCAAGAAGTTTTCCCGCCGTTCAGATGGAACGTTGGGCCAAAGAGGTTGCCAAACGCACCCATGGGAAGGTAAAGGTTAATACCTATCCCGGCGGCACCCTGCTTGGCGCAAAAAACATGCTTGACGGTGTGGTCTCGGGCGTGGCCGATATTGGGTGCTTTTGCCCCCCATACATGCCTGGTCGTTTTCCCCTGATGGAAGCGGTAGACCTCCCTGTAGGGTTCAAGAGTTCCATGGTCGCCAGCGCCGTCACAGCGGAACTTTACAAGAAATATCATCCAGCTTCTTTTGCCAAGGTAAAGGTTCTCACCATGTTCTGTTGCGCTCCAGGAAATATCATGTCCAAGGTTCCCATAAAATCTCTCAAGGAAATGAATAAACTGGAGATCAGGGGCACGGGAATCTCTGGGAAGTATCTCGGTGCCATTGGTGCTACACCGGTTGCCATGCCCATGTCGAGTGTCCCGGAATCCCTTCAGAAAGGTGTCGTAAAAGGATTGATTTCCTCACTCGAGGTCATGAAGGATTTCAACTTTGCCTCCCTGTGCCAGAATGTCACCATCACGAATGGCCCCACCACTTCTTTTGCCGTGGTGATGAACAAGAAAAAGTGGAATTCCCTTCCTGAAGATGTCAAAAAAGTCTTTGACGACCTGTATGATGAACAATGCTACTGGACGGGTAAATATGAAGATACCCATGTTAAAGACGCCCTGGCATGGTCCAAGAAAAAATATAACGTCAAAATTTACAAGCTAACAGCCGCAGAATACAAGGAGATTGACGGGAAGGTTCACTTCATGGTGGACAACTATCTCGCGAAAACGAAGAAAGCAGGGTTGCCGGGAAAGGCGTTCCTTAAAGACCTTTATAAATTAAAAGCAAAATACGAAAAGAAATTTGGTAAATAACAGAAAAAGTGGGGGGGCCCTTCTTAAAAGAGTCCCCTCTCTCTGTAGCTTATGAAGGCACTAAAAAAAATATCCTCTTTTCTTAACCGCATATTTATATTTATCGCGGCCATTGCCCTGGTGTTGATGATGCTGCTGGGGTTTGGAAATGTTTTCTTCCGGACCGTCTGGAAACCCATTGAAGGAAGTTATGAACTTATTGGTTTTCTCGGGGCCGTCACGACCGCACTGGCACTGGGATATGCGCAGATCAGGAAAAACCACATCTCTGTCGATATCATTACCAGCCATTACTCCAGGCGCTGGAAAAAAGTCGTTCACGGGATAAGTTACCTTTCAACCGCCATTTTCTTTGCCCTCGCTTCATGGCAAACAACGCTGTGGGGAACCAATGTCTGGCATTCCGGCGAACGTTCCGAGACCTTAAGAATCATCTTTTTCCCGTTTGTTTATGTGGTGGCATTGGGGTTCGCCTTTCTCGCCCTTATCCTGCTTATTGACTTTATCACCCTGTTCGAAAGGGAATCTGCTTCACCTATGGAGAATCTATGAGTCCGGAACTAATTGGGATTATCGGCATCGTTATTCTTCTCAGCGCCATGCTTTTTTTGGAAATTCCTGTTGGTTTTGTCATGGCGCTCATCGGATTCCTGGGCGTAAGTTACGTCGTTTCCCCTCAGGCTGCCCTGGGGTTGATCGGGAATGACTTCTGGGCTACCTTTTCTTCCTATGGACTCACTATTATTCCTCTCTTTATCTTGATGGGGGAAATCTGCTTTTACTCCGACGTCAATTCAAAACTTTACAATACCGCCTACAAATGGCTGGGGCATATTCGGGGTGGAATTGCCATGGCAACCGTCATGGCCTGTGCCGGTTTTGCCGCCATCAGCGGCTCTAATACGGCCACAGCGGCAACCATGACGTCTGTGGCTTTCCCGGAACTAACGAAATACAAATACAACCCCATCCTAACCACTGGATCCATTGCAGCAGGTTCAACCCTGGGCGTTGTTATTCCCCCCAGCATTGTTTTGGTCGTTTACGGCATCTATACAGGACAATCAATTGCAAAGCTGTTCTTTGGAAGCGTTTTCCCTGGAATTATCCTGACCATATTAATGATTTTCACCGTTTACCTGCTCTGCACTAGACACAAAGATTGGGGACCTCCCGGGCCCAAAACATCCATTCTTGAAAAAATCATCTCTTTGAAGGGTTCTATCGAAATGCTTGTCCTCTTCGGGCTGGTGATGGGGGGATTGTTTGTGGGGTTTTT
>JALTEW010000162.1 GCA_027073795.1 bacterium
CAGGATATCTTGATTTCCGAGGTACTGATCATCATGATGTTAATGCCTTCATTGGCAAGGGCTACAAACATCTTGGAGGCCACACTCGTGTGGGAACGCATACCCACGCCGATGATGGATACCTTGGCGATGTCCTCGTTACCCACTACCTCCCCTGCACCCAGGTCGTTGGCAAGTTTTTGGCTGATCTTGAGCGTCTGATCATAATCCGCGATAGGCACGGTGAAAGCAAGGTTCGCGTGTCCCCCCTCCGCGCTGGGTGTCTGGATAATCATATCCACCACGATATTGGCCTTGGCAATCTCGGAGAAGATCTGTGCTGCCACACCCGGGCGATCCGGAAGTTTTTTAATCGTAACCTTGGCTTCATTCTTGTTGTAGGTTACGCCTGAAACAAGGACATTTTCCATTTTTTTATCCTCCTGGCAAACGATGGTTCCTGGTTCATCGGAGAAGGACGAACGCACGTGAAGCATCACGTTATATTTCTTGGCAAATTCCACGGAACGTATCTGAAGGACCTTAGCACCCATGCTAGACATTTCCAGCATCTCGTCGTAAGAAATCTTTTCGATTTTCCGCGCCTTGTGATAGACATTCGGATCGGTGGTAAAAACGCCTTCCACATCCGTGTAGATCTCGCAGGAATCCGCTTTCAGGGCGGCGGCCAAGGCGACGGCGGTGGTATCGGAACCTCCACGTCCCAGGGTCGTAATATTGTTTTGCTCATCGACTCCCTGAAAACCCGCGACCACCACGACTTTCCCCTCACTGAGGTCTCTTTTGATGGCTTCTGATGCAATCGACCGTATGCGCGCCTTGCCAAAGGCATCATCCGTAATGATGCCTGCCTGGCCACCCAGGTGGGAGCGCGCCTCCACACCCCTTTCCTTAAGTGCCATGGAGAGAAGGGCGATGGAAACCTGCTCGCCCGTGGCAAGGAGCACATCCATCTCCCTTGGGTCTGGCGAAGGGGTGATTTCATGGGCAAGGTGAACCAACTCGTCTGTCTTGCCTGCCATGGCCGAAACCACGACGACCACCTGGTTCCCCCCCCTTTTTGTGCGGATAACGCGTTCCGCTACCTTTCTAATCCGTTCGATCGTCCCTACCGATGTCCCACCATATTTCTGGACAATCAACGCCATACTATCTCCTTGTTCGGGTTAAAGGGTTTCAGGGCTTCGTGGATGTTATTGGATATTCCGCCGCTGAACCTCAAAACCCTCCTCTCATGCCCATGAATCGTGATGTGGATGCGAATATCCAGAAAAAATGCGTCCCTCTTCAGGCGATCAGCCCATTCGATCACGCAGAGCCCCTTCCCAAAAATAACCTCATCGAGCCCGATGGTTTCGATGTCCATCGTAGATTCAAGCCGATATAAATCAACATGATAAAGTTTTTTATCACCCTCATACACATTTATCAATCCAAAGCTGGGGCTCACCACCTCATCCTCATCAATGTGAAGCCCGCGTGCCATCCCCTTGACCAATTGGGTTTTGCCGGCACCCAGCTCGCCAAAGAGCCCGATATTTACACTCTTTCCGAGGTATGTGACAAGCGCATGGCCGATTTGTTTCGTCTGCTCTGCGCTGTCGGAGGTGAGGGAAAATTCCTGGTTTTGACTGCCCGTGAGATTGTTACATCTTGTCAATGTATTTTTCATAGCAGGAAAGGACCACGTTGTCATGGAAATAGGATGAGGCCTTCAGAATTTTTGAAGTAGCGGTATGAACCGTTTTTTCCTCCGCCATTTTCCCCTGTTCGTCCGATTCAAAAAGGGTGACGAAACGGCTGAAGCGAATGATATGAATTAACTCGTGAATGGCAATGTACAACAATAACCCTTCAAAGGTGATGTCCGGGTCCCGCCTCAGGGCCCGGATGATGTTGTGGTCCTGCAGGCATACCTTGTAGAAGGAAAAGGTGCGCTGGCCAAAGTCAAAGCTCTCATTCCGACAGGTATATTTGCTCAGGGTGGCAAAGGCCTCGTTGGAGATTTCATTAACGTCCAGGTTCCTGAGGGTCTTTACGTCGTATTTGAAACGCTTCCAGTCGCTTGAGGAGAGCTTGAAATGGT
Organism: bacterium; assembly: GCA_027073795.1. GTDB lineage: Bacteria > Desulfobacterota > S145-22 > S145-22 > S145-22 > S145-22. The sequence goes on from JALTEW010000162.1 coordinate 2,087, forward strand.
TGCCCGCAAGTTCCTCCGCCTTGGAAAAGATGTCGGCTGTCTGACGGATCTCCGTTTCCGTAAACTGTTCGTGTTTCATAAAATCCTTCTACATCAGGAAATGGCAAGAGGTCAAGGGGGGAAAAATCGTTGACATATCCCTCCCATATTGTTAGGGATAGCAGAGCTTATTCAGGAAGGGGGTTTTATGGATTTTACGCCGCTTTTCAGGCCGGAAACATTGGCTGTCATCGGTATGTCACTGCACAACGATCAGCACCCTGCCAATGTCATTTTTAACAAAAACCGTCTCCGCTATCCAGTAAAAGTCTATCCAGTGAATCCCTCTGGAGGGACATATCAGGGAGAAAGAGTTTACCGAAACATCCGTGAGGTGCCGGATGAGATAGATCTTGTGGTGATTGCTGTGCGTGCGGATTTGGTGCCTGGGACGATTCAAGACTGCATCGCCGCGAAGGCTAAATCTGCTGTGGTCATCTCTGGTGGGTTCGCGGAAACAGGGAGGGCAGACATTCAGGATGAGGCCGCCCGGATTGCCAAGGAGGCTGAGTTTCCTTTTTTAGGCCCCAATTGCCTGGGGGTTTATAATCCGTCCCATGCGGATACATTTTTCCTGCCACCGGAAAGGATGGTACGGCCTGATCCGGGCAATGTGGCCATCGTAAGCCA
>JALTEW010000163.1 GCA_027073795.1 bacterium
ATAGGGCCTTCTCAAATACCTTGTCCATCATGTCTTTTCCTCCTCTGATGTTTTCTAATCTCCTCCTTTTTTCTACATCAAAAGACCCTACCATAAAACCCCTACCCACTTAAATCGGGAAAGAACCGATAAAAGCATCGCCCGCTGACGTAGATACGCTCGAAGCTCGCATATGTGATTTTCTGGACGAAAAGCACCCTGCAGTAATCCATAGGTGTGAAGTTGCTGAATCCATTGACAGTCAAGTACGTCGGTTTTTCGCCCAGGAGCATTTTTGATATTACGTGGATTGACCAAACGAACATCAAATCCTTGGGAATCCAGGATTTCAAACACGGGAATCCAGTATATGCCAGTTGACTCCATGGCCACCGTGTCAATCTTACATCGGCGGAGCCAATCGGCCAACCGGTGAAGATCAGCAGTAAAGGTGGAAAAGTGTCGGACGTCTTGACCCTCGGGGTCTCGCCCAGTAGGCACGGCCACATAATGAAACTCTGCTCCGATGTCTATTCCAGCGGCATTGATATGGAGCTGTTCTAAATGGGAAGTGCCCACTTTCCGATGTCTTCTGCTTCTGCGTTTCTGTTTCTTACTCTTGTCCATTGCATCCTCCATAAGTTTAATGCGAGGACGCATCAGGCGGGAAGGTTACGGTAACTTACAAACTTCCAAACGGGATCAAGGTCACCAATGATAGCGCCGTCTCCTCCCACACCAAGCTTTTTAACGAGCACGAAGCATCAATGTCCACACGGCGTCTGTTGCCTGATACGTCGCAGGCTATTGTGCCCATGCTTACAGGATTAATCAAGTTCGTTCCCTATAGACTGCCGCGGAACGGCATAAACCAGCTTTTAACGATGCGCTGGCTGGTTGAGGGCGTCGTGGGTAAGATTCCGGATTGATTGTCCAAAAAAAGGCAGGAGGAGACAGACCTTCCTGCCTTTTCAATATCTTAGTCAACCCTGTTGGATTTTAAAAATGCAGCGTTACAAAAATCTGGAAAGCGGTGAAAAGTTTCTTTTCAAAGTCCCGGAAATAGGATTTGAAGAGGAGATTCCCTATGTATTTATCCCTGTTAAGGGAGGGAATGTCAGGATTGCCTCGTTAAATCTCATCGGGATGATTGAATGGAACCAGAAATTTGGCAAGGCTATTGCTGATAAGATTAAGGCCATGTTCCCGGACCTGTCGGGGATGGTTTTTCTTTCAGCGGTTGAAAAGTCCCTTCAACTCACGCAGGTAATATGCGAGGAGCTTGGGATTCCCATGATGGCTGTGGCCTATAATCGTAAAAAGCCTCACATGGAAATCGATACGGGGAATAAACGCCCCTATATCCAGGTAGGGGGGAGCTCCATTACCAGCGGGGATACCTACCTTCTCCTGTACGAGCGGGATTTGAGCCTTCTCGCGACCGCGACTCAGGGGGTTATCATCATTGATGATGTGGTCAGTACCGGTGGGACCATTGCCGCCCTAGCAACCTTGCTTGACGAAATTTCCGAACGTGAGGGGATACCCAAGGAATCGATGCAGATTAAAGGGATTTTTTGTGTGGCCAAGGAGGGGGAGGCCAAACCGCTTTATAAAGGGCTCTCAAGGCGGATTCACTGGCTGGGGCTATTGCCGGAGCCCCGTTTTTTCCCGGATTCAAAATCAAATAGAAAATGATCCTATTCCCATCATTAAGGGGTTAATTCAGGAATCTCTATGGAGCAGCGACGGGAAGTCGTCAGGATGAGGGGAATTGTTAAGCGTTTCCCAGGTGTTTTGGCGAATGATCATATCGATTTCAGACTGATAGAAGGTGAGATTCACAGCTTGCTTGGCGAGAATGGTGCTGGTAAGACAACCCTCATGAATATTTTAGCTGGATTGTACCGACCGGATGAAGGCCAGATTTATTTTTATGATAAACTGGTGAGTTTCAAAAATCCGGGTGAGGCGCTTCACATGGGGATTGGAATGATTCACCAACACTTCAAACTGGTTTCCAGGTTTACCGTTGCTGAAAATATCATCCTTGGCCTTCGTGACTCTTTCGCCTTAAATTACAGTGAAATACGGAAAAGAGTTTCGAGAATATCTCGGAATTTCGGCCTTGAGATTGATCCCGATAGCCTTGTTTCAAGGCTTTCTGTGGGTGAACAGCAGCGCGTCGAAATACTGAAGATGCTCTTTAGGCATGTTCGTATTCTGATTATGGATGAGCCAACAGCGGTTTTGACCCCGGGCGAGGTTGAAAGTCTTTTCAAGACAATCCGACTTCTTCGTGACAAGGGATGTTCTGTTGTTTTTATTACCCACAAACTTGAAGAGGTTATCCAGGTGTCTGACTATATCACGGTTCTTCGGCGCGGGAAGGTTATGAGTACCGTAAGGCCCGAAAAGGTACAAAAGAGAAATGGAATTGCCAAGGCGGAACTGGCACGTATGATGGTGGGACGTGAGGTTATCCTGGAGGTGGGCAAAGAACCCCTGAAACCGGGAGAGCTCCTTTTGGAGATCGCGCATCTTTCTGTAAGGGGGGATCGGGGCGAGCTGGCGGTTAAGGATGTTTCGTTTGCCCTCAGGCGAGGAGAAATCCTTGGAATCCTGGGAGTAGCCGGGAATGGGCAGACGGAGCTTGTAGAAACGCTCGTGGGGCTTCGGAAGGATTTTCAAGGTAGGGTAGAAATAAAAGTTAATCCTAAAACATCACGTCCCTTTACGCTTCATTATGTTCCTGAGGACCGGATACATCGAGGGTCGGTACCTTCCATGTCCATTGCTTACAATATGATTTTGACATGTCTCAGCAGGTTTACTCAGGGTGTTTTTTTGAAAAACAAGGCGATCTTCAAATGGGCCCGCGGGAGAATTTCCGCTTTTCGGATATCCCCGTCTGATCCCGATCGAAAGGCATCGCAGCTTTCCGGGGGGAATTTACAGAAAGTCATCTTGGCGAGGGAACTCGCGTGGGATCCAGATATCCTTGTTGCGGAACAGCCCACGCATGGTCTGGATGTCGGGGCTACCGAAGAGGTTTGGCAATCCCTTATTGAACAGAGAAGACGGGGAGCAGGCATCCTCCTTATTTCAGGAGATATCCGGGAGGCCCTTTCCCTGGCGGATCGTCTTCTGATTCTCTTTCGGGGAGAGGTTATGGATCTCTTCCCCGTAACGGATGACCGGCGTCTTGGAAGCATTGGGCCTCTGATGGCGGGTGTCAGGATTTAGAAAGGTGGAGATACAATTAAAACGCCGTCTTCAGCCGTTAGGGGTTGCAAAATTTCTTCTTCCCCTTGGTTCCATCCTCGTTGCCCTTACATTAGGGGGAGGTCTTTTTATTGTCTCCGGTGTCAATCCCTTTTTTGCCTATTGGGAGATGATGAGAGGGGCCTTTGGAACCTTCTACAATTTCTCTGAGGTTATTGTCAGGGCTACCCCTCTCATTTTTTGCGCCTTATCCGTTGCGATTGCCGGGAAGATGCAGTTATGGAATATCGGAGCGGAAGGCCAACTTGTTGTGGGTGGCATGGCCGGTATGGGGACAGGGCTCTTTATAGCGCCTCATCTCCCTCCTGTTATCGGGATTACAGCCATGCTGGTCGCGGGTCTTTTGGGAGGGGGCATGTGGGGACTGATTTCTGGAGTCCTGCGAGCACGGTGGAATGTAAGTGAAATCATCTCGACGCTGATGTTGAATTATGTGGCGATTATCTGGATGGAACATCTTTATTTCGGGCCGTGGCGGGATCCTGCGGGACGGGGGTTTCCGGGAACGGCGATGCTTCCAGATGCCCTCAGGCTGCCAAGATTTTGGGGAACACGCATTCATCTGGGCTTCTTCCTTTCCCTTTTGGCCGCGTTTTTCGTCTGGGGTGTTCTTAAGTACACAAAGTGGGGCTATCAAATCAATGTGATCGGAGAAAGCCAGAAGGCGGCTCGTTACGCCGGATTTCCAATCGACAGGAATATCCTAATCATCATGTTCTTGTCCGGGGCTTTGGCTGGCCTTTCGGGGATTTCTGAAATAGCGGGAATTCATTTCCGCCTTCAGCAGGGGCTTGCGGCGGGGAACGGATATGTAGGTATTATCGTGGCTTGGTTGGCCTCCCTCGACCCGCTTCTATCGGCTGTGATATCTATCCTTCTGGGCGCCCTGATGGTGGGAGGGGATCAACTCCAGATTATCATGCATATTCCTTCCTCTATTGGACTTGTTCTGGAGGGGATCATCCTTTTTTGTGTCATAGGAGGGAAGGTGTTTCAAACCTACACCCTGTCTTTCGTTCGAGAGGAACATTTGTAATGTCATCATTTGTTTTCATCGCGTCCGTGACTATTTACTCTTCTATGGCGGTTTTGTATGCAACGCTTGGAGAGATTATTACAGAGCGCAGCGGGGTTTTGAATTTAGGAGTTGAGGGGATGATGCTTGTGGGGGCTCTCAGCGGGTTTACTGGAGCTTATCTCTTTAAAAACCTGTGGATGGGGTTGGCGATGGCGGTGATGGCTGGAGGAGCCATGGCCTTGATTCATGCCTTCTTTTCCATTTCTCTCAGGGTAAACCAGGTAGTTTCGGGGTTGGCACTGACAATTCTTGGAACAGGATTGACCAATTTTTTTGGGCGCCCGATGCTGGGTAAGACCGCGTTGCGATTTACATCCTGCAAGATCCCGCTACTTTCCAAGGTTCCATTCGTTGGAAAGGTATTTTTTTCACAGAATCCGCTTGTCTATCCAGCTTATCTGCTGGTGCCCCTCCTGTCGTTCTACCTTTACAGGACGCATACGGGCCTCAGCTTGCGAGCTGTGGGAGAAAGCCCCTCTGCGTCGGATACCGTGGGGATTTCAGTTACAAGGACACGGTATATCAGTACGGTTGTGGGGGGCGCCTTTGCGGGTTTCGCTGGGGCCTACCTGTCCCTGGGATACATTCCCGGATGGAAAGAAGGTATGACAGCGGGGCAGGGATGGATCGCCATAGCCATGGTCATTTTTGCCATGTGGGATCCCGTCAGAGCCGTCATTGGGTCCCTGCTTTTTGGATTTATCAATGCCCTTCAATTTTACTTTCAGATTTCTGCATCGGCATGGATACCTGCCTATATTCTGAAGATGCTTCCTTATCTTTTGACGATTGCCGTCCTCCTTGCTGTCAGTGGATGGCGTAACCGGTGGTTTAATACCCCGCCGCCTGCCGCGCTTATGCTTCCTTACGAGCGGGAATCGTGAATTTGTTGCACTCGCATACAAAGCCGCCAAATTTTACATGGCTACCTTTACAGGCCTGTCAGCGTGTATTAGAAGGCTTATTTTGAAAAAGAAAGGGGATAAAAATCATGGCATATATCAATTTTCCTGAGATAAATGAGATGGATGAGGCGATAAGGAAAGAATTGGAGGGCGTAAGGCAGAAGATGGGTGAGGTCAGCGAGATAGTAAAAATTCTTGCCCTCAAGCCGGATATCTATCATGCTACGACCGTCATATTCAAAACCCTCATGATCAATAAAACCGAACTTGACAAACATATGAAAGAGAGTATTGCCATTCTTATTTCTGTGGAAAATGGGTGCCAAATCTGTGTGGGAGAGCACAAGAGGATCGCGAAGATGCTTGGCATGCCGGAGGATCGGATTGATGCAGTTGTAAATGGCTTGGAAAACATGGAAATTCCCGAAAGGGAAAGAACTTTACTTCAATTCTGCCTGAAATGTGCAGGGAAGGAAAATTACAAGATGATGCAAGAAGACATTAATGCTGTCAGGTCCGCAGGGTATTCGGACTCACAAATCCTTGAGGCCGTTGCCATTGTGGGTTATTTCAACTATATCAACACCATTTCAAACAGCCTGGGAGCGGGCAAGTAAGAAGTAGATATTAAGTTTAAACTGGTTAAGTGTTAGGTAATTTCAAATTCCGCAAAGAGAAAGGTGTGATCGGAGGGTTTTTCCATCCGCCTCGGCTCGAGGTCGATCTCGCACCGAAGAGATCTTTCAGCAAGAGGGCGTGTGGCAAGAATGTGATCGATGCGCCAGCCTAATCCCCGTTTAATCCCACCCCGCAGCCGATAATCGTAGAAGGTGAACTGATTGGGTTCGTCCGGATGGTGTTTTCTGAAGATATCCATAAATTCCTTCTGCTTGAGGGTGTCGAAGGCCTCCCAAACTTCGGGGGTGAAGCACACATGTCCCAGAAGCCTCTCGGGATCGTAGACATCAATCTTTTCAGGGGCCACATTCATGTCCCCGCAGATAATAAGGGGATCACTATTTGAGAAATTAGTTTCAATAAAATTTGTAAGTCTCTTGAACCATTGAACTTTATATTTAAAATGTTCGCTTTCCCTTTCGCGTCCCTGTGGGACATAAACGTTGAGTACAGTTGCAAAAGGAAACCGGGTAACGAGAAGTCGATCTTTATCCTCAGAGGCTCCATCCTGGAATCCGTGGATTACCTCTTCCGGTTTCAAGAGAGAGGCCGTGGCCACACCGTTGTATCGCTTGTAACCGAAATAGGTGATATGGTACCCGATGGCCTCGAATTCCATGGCCGGAAATTGCGTATTATCCACTTTTGTTTCCTGCATGCACAGAACATCGGGGTGATGCTGCTTCAGCCAGGGAATGACGATATGCAGGCGGGAGCGGAGCGAGTTGACATTGAAGGTTGCAACCTTGAGTGTCTTCATCTACTTCTCCTTCTTAGAATGGTTTTAGGGTTGTGTTTTTGAGGACTGAATAAGAAATTAGCAGGTTACAGTCGGCAGAAAAAATAGGTCTGAGTGTTGAAGGGTATGAGCTCAAAGTCCCAAGCTGAAAGCTGGCGGGTGACCCGTGAAGTGTAAGGCGTAAGGTGTTTAAAGGTCTATTTCCCTTCATTGAATATACCCCAACCCCATAAATTGTTTCCTGTAGTTTATTACCCATAACTTATTGTCCGGTTCATTTATTAACATAACAACTTAACCGGTTAGAACTTTTCACTTCTTACTTCTTACTTCTTACTGATTTCCTTCACCACCTCCGCAATCTTATGTGCGGTATTTTTCCATGTAAAGGACTTTGTGCGTTGGACGGCCTTTTGTCGTGTTTCGTTTGAGGGGGGTGAGGCAAGGGTATGGATAAGTGTTTCCCGGATGGCTTCAGGATCCCGTGGATCGCAATAGGTTAGAAGATCACCCCCGATTTCATAAAATGAGGGACAATTCCCACACACCACAGGCGTGCCACAGGCCATGGCCTCTAGAACTGGCATGCCAAACCCCTCGTACCTGGAAGGGTAGACAAAGAGGCGGGCATGGGAGAGCAAAACAGGGAGATCCTCCCTGTCCACATACCCCGGGCAGGTGACGCCCCTTATCTTGCCAGACAGGGCCCGTTTTAGGGCAGGAAGGTTTCCCCACCCACGCTTGCCGATCAGGACAAGGGGAGGTTTCCCCTTATCTTCCCACCGTTCATAAGCTGTAACGAGCGCTTCGATTCCCTTTCTGGGTTCCAGGGTACCGACGAAAAGGAGGTATTCGGAAGGGAGTCTGTATTTTTTGAGAAGACTTTGGAGTTTTTTCTCATCTGTGAAGGGATGAAAGACCAAAGTGTCGACCCCGGGCGGTGCGATCTGAATCTGTTCTGGGGGAATGCCGTAAACCTCGGAGATTTCATCCCGGGAGAATTCGGAGATGGTGATGACGGTGCGGGCACGTCTCAGGGAAATAGGAACAAACCTGGAGAGAAACCGCTGATTTTTTGCTTCTGCCTTCTCGGGATAACGCAGGTAGGAAAGGTCATAAACAATCAGCGCCGACGGTTTCTCTCCGATGGGATAGGAGACAAAGTTCGGGAAAAGATAGGCGTCCCCACCGGTAGAAAACCTGGAAAAGGGGATAGGAACACCCAGCTTGAGGCTTGCATCCAGCGCCTTGCGGGGAAACCATGTTTGGAGTCTTATGGTAACATTATCTTTGAGCAACTCTTTAGGGATAACCTCACGCTTCAGGAATCTGAACAGGGTGAGGCAGATTTCGTCGTTTTCGAGAAGATTAGGAAGCCGTTTCAGGACTTCATAAACGTAGGCTCCGATGCCCGCGCGTCTGCCGAAGATGGGCTGAGCGTCCACAACGAGTTTCACGAGGCTATCCCCCTGTTTGTGAAAGAGGTTTCGATTACATTCCCGATCCTGTCCCAACTGTATTCAGATAGCACCTTTTGTTTCCCGCGCCGTCCCATCTCCCTTCCTATCTCGGGATTTTTCAGGAGTTTCAGGGCTGCAGTCTTAAACTCTTCAACAGTGGCGCCCAGCAACCCATCTTTGTTGTGGTTAATGAGGCTGGCGACCGCCGGGCATCTCCGGTTCCCGATGACCGGTTTTTCATACATCCATGCCTCGCAGAAGATGATGCCAAAGCTCTCGAATTCCGTGGGCTCCAGAAGGAAGTCGCAGGCCTGATAGGCTTGGAGCAGCGCATCCCGAGAGAGCCGATTCAGGTAGAAAACGCCGTCTTCCGTGACAGCCTGACCGTCTTCTTCTGGACCTACCATGACAAGGAAAACATCGTGTCTTTTGGCCCGGAGCTGCCTGACTGTTTCTATGGCAAGGTCATACCGTTTCGACTGAACCTTTCTTCCAACAAACAGGGCCATGGCGCCGGAGGGGGGCAGGTGGAACCTCTTGCGGAAGCCCTTTGCCCCTTCCGGGTCGCGGGGGAACTCTGACGGATCGAATCCCACGCCGATTCTTACTGCGTGGCATCCCATTCCGTTGAACAGGGAAACGGAATAATCGTTCAGGACAAAAAGAGGATCGGCCTGTCTAAAGGTTTCATAGAAGTGGCGCCAGTGGTGGTACCAGTCGAGGGGGTGGAAGAGGGGGATGACCCCGGCCGGCCGGTTTGCCTTTTTTGCGGCTTCCACGGTATAGAGAATGGTATTGAAAGGGACCATCGTGGCGAACAGCCCATCATAATCCCGTGCATGGACCCTGAGAAAATTGATGAGTCCCGGTGAGGCCGGGCCCCGACAAAATTTGTAGAGGGCCTGGTAAAAGGCGGGGCGTTGGTTTGCCTTGGTGATCAGGAACCGGATCCAGGTA
>JALTEW010000164.1 GCA_027073795.1 bacterium
TGGAAGGAAAATCCTTCTTGTTCCTGTTTCCCTTTTAGTAGCTCGGTATATAGAATGGCATACGCAGCTCCTATTGGTCTCCTTTGCAGACAATACCCTATGAAGTGGCAGTATTCATGAAGCCAGGGAGTTAAATATCCGGGCAAAAAGGCCCCTTCCATTCCTCTCGCCTTTTCCCTAATCCTTTCTGCCCCCAGGAAAAACAATGGGAAAGTTTTTAAACCCCTCGAACTGCTTTTGATGGCCCCCTCGGGGGTAATCTCAAATTCGTCGTTATCTTCCCAGTCTACCCCCACATAAAAAAGCAGGTTCTCTTCCTTGGAAAACCCGCTTAAAACAAATCCCTCTAACTGAGCGCTCTTGAAGAGATAGGAATCAGGGGAAATCAGACTCCTATCCAGCCTTGCTACCCTCTCCGCTCCTTCCTTTCCCAGGACCTTAAACAAACTTCGATTCAGATCATCCCTATATCGATTTACCTCCTCAAGGAATTCATCAATTATATCCTCATTTTCCTTGCCAGATTTTCTTTTAAAGATCTTGCCAAGTTTCCTTAAAAATCCCTTTCGCATTCCTTTCAACCTTCTGCGCTGTTTTTACCCAAACCTCAGCACTTACTTCTCATTCCTTTATTTTACCTATCGTTGATCACAAATTACCGACCACCTTTCAGTTTTTACATTTCACTACTTTAACCTCTGGTTTCTGGCTCCTGACTACTGAGTTATCGCCCAGCAAAGCCAAGCATGACCTGGAGGGTTCGGATGATGATTTGCAAGTCGAGAAAGAACCCCATGTGTTTGATGTAGTAAAGATCGTACTGAAGTTTTATCAAGGAGTCTTCCACGGATGCGCCGTAGCGATATTTTATCTGCGCCCAACCAGTGATTCCGGGTTTCACCGCGTGGCGAGCCCGGTAAAAGGGGATTTGTTTTGTCAGGTTCGCTATAAATTCCGGGCGTTCAGGGCGGGGGCCAATCACACTCATTTCCCCTTTCAGCACATTCCAGAATTGAGGTAGCTCGTCCAATCTCGTCTTGCGCAGGATCTTTCCCATCGGTGTAATGCGAGGATCATCTTTACCCGCCCAAACAGCTCCCGTGCGCTCCTCCGCGTTCATAACCATGGAACGAAACTTTACAATCGAGAATTTTTTCCCCCCCTTGCCAAGCCGTACCTGCCAATAAAAAATATCTCCCGGATCGGTAAACCGGTTGGTCACCCAAACGATGGGAATAAGGAAAAACGTAAGCAAACACCCTGTCACGCCCAATAAAACATCAAACAAGCGACGCGAAGCCAGGTAAAAACGATATCCCAAAGACCTCTCTACGGGAAAGACAACATGGATATTGCTGCCCACGTGCTCCACCGGCACCTTCCCGGTAATATTTTCATACAGATTTGCCATAGTCGTCACAGGGACACCCATTTCCCTTACATCAAGAATCGCCTGAAAAAGCTCAGGTTTAATGAAATGAGCGTGAGTAATCGCAATAACCACCTCACTTGGATCCAACTCACGAGTCAAACGAACCAGATCACGGCTGGTACCCAGTACGGGGATACCTTCAATCCCTCCTTCCCTGTTTTCCAAATCATCATCTATGAACCCAAGGATACGATACGCGCAGCTTTGACAAGAACCGGTATTATCTTTGGTATTTCCATTACCATTACAAATACCCTTGATTGCTCGAGCCAATTCCCTGCCGGAAAGGCCAGCGCCAATCACCAGCGAGGTCCGCTGGAATGCTGGCTGTGTAAACCCCTTGGCATAGGCATAACGCCACGCCATTATGCCCACAATGGCCATTAAGGGGAACAAAAACATATATAAACGACGATGGGGTAACGGTGGTGTCACACGCGGGATGAACATATACACCAACGTGGTTAACAATGCCGCCCCTCCTGCGTACCACATGGAAGGAAGGGGACTTGCAGCTTTCGACAGATTGTAAACATCCATAAAGCTTCCGACGACAAACCATACAATAATCAAAGCTACAATCCACGACACCCGCATACTGACATTGCCATCTTTACCAAGGCCAAGGTAAAGTCTCAATTCCACAAGAAGCATAAACACATCTACCACAGCCAGCAAAATGCGCCGCTCTGAAAAACGAAGTGAAAATCGGGGCAGGGCGAAACGCGAGCGCCACTTACGTATGAAATTCTTAGAATCCGGATCCCGTAAGGGGGGTGATTTTGATTCTGAATTTTTATGGGGAGTATTTTTCATCTCAATTATTGTATTGTTCCTGGTAAAGTTTTTCAAGAATACAAACCAAATATGCTCAATCTAAAATTAAACTCTTGAATCTTTCCGCAGATTATCCGTATTTCCCTTAAAACTTAATAAATTTTTCAACCTTCACCTTTAACTCTCTGCTTTGACCTTATGTTTTCATTTTCACTCAACTCGGCTTAACATAAAAGTTTCACCCTCACTAAGGGGTGCTGAAAAGTCAAGTTTAAAGATTTGAATCAAATGTTTGTATGGTAACGGCGTACTTCCATGGGGTCAGGTCTTCATTTTTCACAGTTTCAGCCTGTTTTCTATCCTCCTAATCTTTTCCCTTAGTTGATTATCTTGACTGACCCTCATGGCAATTCGGCGACTTGCCTGCGATACACCGGAAGCTCCAATACCAAAGTGCTGGCCAATTTCTTTTAGCATTTTTCCGGTATGTCTGTGGCAAAGATAAATCTTTACCCCTCTGGCCAATACCTTGTCTCCCCCGA
>JALTEW010000165.1 GCA_027073795.1 bacterium
ACATCGGCCACCGGATGGTAACCCCGGGACTCCCAGTATCCGGGGATATCCCTGTCCACAAACTCAATTGTTACCACCCATTTGACACTCTTGTAGGCATAACGGCTTGGGACAATCAACCGGAGGGGATAGCCATGTTCAAAAGGGATCAGTTCCCCGTTTCTCTCCCATGCCAGCAGGGTGTCATCCGCCATGAGGCATTCAATATCCACCTCCGAGGTGTAGCCACCCGGTGAATGAATCACGGCAAACCTGACACCATCAAGAAGCTGATCTTCATCGATCAAATCCCTTACGCGTACACCTTTCCACGCATTGTCTGGCACGCTCCAGGTTTCCACACAGTGAAAATCCCTCCTCACTTCAACAGGTGGTAACGCCCATATCTCATTTAGCTTGAAGGATTTTTCCCCCTTTACCATCCCCGTAATCTTGAGGGTCCAATCCCTTGGATCAATGGATGGCGCATCCTCAGCCGTACGGACAGGCCAAGACGGGATAAATCGCTGACCCGGTGGTATCTTGTCCTTCATATCAGAACCCTCCTCCCTCTTCATTCACTGGTATGTTTTCTTAGCACAGAGCATCAAGAAAAGGTAGAAGAGAAACTCCGAGGTTTGGAGCCAGGCTATTTTCCCCTGATAAAATTTCCATTTTGTGATAGTATATAACGTTATGGTAGAGAAATTGATTGTGGCCGGGGCACGGGAACACAATCTGAAGGATATCACCGTTGAAATCCCCCGCGATTCCCTGACCGTCATCACCGGGGTTTCAGGGTCCGGGAAATCATCCTTGGCATTTGACACCATCTATGTAGAGGGGCAGCGCCGGTATGTAGAATCCCTCTCTGCCTACGCGCGCCAGTTCCTGGGCCAGTTCAAGAAACCGGATGTGGATCGTGTCGAGGGGCTTTCACCCGCCATTTCCATCGAGCAAAAGAGCGTCAGTAAAAACCCCCGCTCCACCGTGGGAACCGCCACGGAGATCTATGACTATCTCCGTGTCTTGTTCGCACGTATCGGAAAGCCCCACTGCTACCAGTGCGGCAGACCCATTAACCCGCAAACAGTTGAACAAATCATCCAACAGGTGCAGTCTCTCCCCCAGGGCAGCCGGCTGATCCTTCTCGCCCCTGTTATTACAGGAAAGAAGGGGGAACATAAGCAGGAGCTCTCACGTCTTCAAAAAATGGGGTTTGTGCGCGCGCGTGTTGATGGAACCCTCGTTGACCTGGATGAAGAGATAATCCTGGACAGATACAAGCAGCATACCATCGAGGCCGTCGTGGATCGGCTTGTTTTGAAAGAGGGGATTGCCCACCGGCTCCGAGACTCTCTTGAAACGGGACTCAATCTTTCGGAAGGAATTATCCGGATTCTCGTCAATCAGAAAGAGGAATTGGTTTTCAGCGAAAAACTCGCCTGCATCCATTGCGGCATCAGCTATCCTGAGATTACCCCCAGGACCTTCTCCTTTAACAGCCCTTACGGGGCCTGTCCTGCCTGTGGGGGCCTGGGCACGAAGGAATACTTCGATCCCAATCTGGTCATCCCTGATCCAACCCTTTCCATCCGGGAAGGGGCCATCGCCCCCTGGCAGCAACGACACAGCTTTTTCTATTACCAGATGATTGAGGCCCTGGCGGACCATTACCATTTTGATATCTATCAGCCCTTCTATAAACTTCCAAAAAAGATCCAGCACGTCATTCTTTACGGATCGGGAGAAGAAAAAATCCGTTTTTTCTTTGACTACGGAGAGAGACGCCACTTCCGCGAACGCCCTTTCGAGGGCGTCATCCCACGTATGGAACGCATCTACCGGGAAACGGAATCGGATGCCGTGCGGGAGGAAATCCGAAAATACATGAATTTCACGGATTGCCCGGTCTGTAAGGGAACCCGGTTGAAAAAGGAAGCACTATCTGTCCTGATCGATGGGAAGTCCATTGCTGACCTGACAGCCCTATCCCTCAAGGAACTCCTCAGATGGATCGATCACCTGTCCCTTTCCGGCAAAGACGCACAGATCGCGAAAGGCATTTTGAAAGAAATCAGGTTGCGCCTGAAATTCCTCACACACGTGGGGCTGGATTACCTGTCTCTGAGCCGTGCCTCCGCGACCCTGTCCGGGGGGGAAGGGCAAAGAATCCGACTGGCCACACAAATCGGCTCTGGGTTGATGGGGGTTTTATATGTTCTGGACGAGCCAAGCATTGGCCTTCATCAAAGGGACAACCTCAAGCTTCTCGAAACCTTGAAGAATCTCCGCGATCTGGGCAACACGGTCATTGTGGTGGAGCACGATGAGCAAACCATCCGAAGCGCTGATTATGTCGTGGATATGGGTCCCGGTGCTGGACACCACGGGGGAGAGGTTATTTTCGCAGGTCCCCCCGATGAACTTATCAGGTCCCGTAATTCCCTTACCGGCAAGTATCTTTCGGGAAAGCTGCGCATCCCTATCCCCAGGCGCCGGAAACCGGATGGGCGTTATCTTATCTTAGAAGGCGCTTCAGAACACAACCTCAAAGGAATTATCCTGAAGATCCCTCTCGGGTGCTTTACGTGTGTCACCGGGGTCTCCGGATCAGGGAAAAGCACCCTTATTATTGACACCTTGTACCGTGCTCTCCAGCACCGCTTAATGGGTTCAAGAAAACGGACAGGTAAATATACCAACCTGATTGGGGTTGAACACATTGACAAGGTCATCCATATCGATCAGTCCCCCATTGGCCGTACCCC
>JALTEW010000166.1 GCA_027073795.1 bacterium
TATTCTGGATGTTGCGAGGCTGACAACGATGATCAGAATAATGGAAATGGGCAGGGCGATTACGTTTGGATCAATTACATTCCATGGAAACCCAAGAAGGGTAATTTTCCCCGTCAATGCCTTACAAATCCCAATGGCGGCGGCTTCTTTTTTGTGGATGAAGATGAGCCAGAAGAAACTGGCTATAAACCCGCCCACCATGCTTGCGATAGCCCCTGGCTTGGTTGCGCGTTTCCAATACAGCGCTGAAAAGTACATAGGCAGAAAGGTAGAGGAGCAGAGCCCGAAGAAGAACGCCGTGGCAATGGCAATAATACTGGGTGGGAGAAACAATCCCCAGGCAATGGTAAAGAGGATAGTAAGGCCCACGCCGAAACGGGTAGCCATAATCTCTCCTCCACCTGTTTTGCCGAGGCTCTTTTCGTAGAAATCTCTACCAAGGGATGTCCCCCCCACGTGATACTGGGAACTCAGCGTCGACATGGCGGCGGCCAGCATGGCCAGCAAGAAAAGGGTAGCGAACCAGGAAGGCATGATCTTTTCGATGTAAATGGGTATGATCTTATCAATGTTGCCCTTGGCCATGGCAATGGAAATCTTCCCGAATTTCTGGAAGAAAACCGCGTTCGAAAGGGGCCCAACTGTAAAAGCGATGCCCGTCATGGCAAGGATGAAGATTCCTCCCACGAGAACGGCGCGATTCAGAGAGGCATCGTTTTTCACCGTCATAAAGCGAACGGCCAACTGGGGTTGAGCCAGGACCCCGATGCCAACCCCGTAAACAATGGTGGAATAAACAATCCACCAAAGCGGTGACCCCCCTTTGGGAGAAGCAGTCCAACCCATATGCCCCAGGGCCTTTAGTTTGGCAGGAACCAGATTAGCCATATTGGTTAAAGTCTGGTGAGCATGAAGAACCCCTCCTAATTGAGAATAGGTAAACGCTACCAAGATCACCATCATGATAAACATCAGGGTTCCCTGAAGGGCATCGGTGTACATCACACCTTTGAGTCCCCCCCAGATGACGTACAGGGCGAGGATAACAGAAAAACCAAGGAGCCCAGCACCGTAGGGAACATTGAGATAAACCTCGATAAAACGGGAGATGCCGATGAGAACGGCAGCCGCGTACACGGGTAGGAAGAGGAAGATAACCAGTCCCGAAAAGCCCTGGACGAAGCGGGATTCAAATCTGAGTCCCAATATTTCAGGAAAGGTGTGGGCATCGAGATTCCGCCCCATTCTCCGTGTCCGCTTCCCAAAAAAGACAAAAGCGATAAAAATTCCCACAAAAACATTCAGAAAGGTGAGCCAGATGACACTGAATCCAAAAAGTGCCGCGGCACCTCCAAAACCAATGATTGCAGACGTGCTGATAAACGTTGCCCCATAGGACATAGCCATGACATAGGGATTGATCTCCCTCCCTGCGATCATATAATCGGAGGCAGTCCGGGTCTCACGCCAGCCTTTGTAACCTAAATAGAAAATTACGATGAGATAAAGAATAACAAGGGTGACATTTAAAACCATGGATCTTTCTCCTTTATAAGGGGGTTGTTGCCGTTTCCGGCATTAGGGTAATTTTTCCTCAACCTCGATTTCTTCCCGTTCCCACTCAACAGTACGACGGTAGTCCTCTTCGGTTTCGGTTCCCTTATTCCAGTTGATAAGCCCATAAATGACGCATAGAATGGCCGCGAGGATAGACAAGATATATCCCCAAGCGGTGAGGTTATCAGCAAAGCCTAACAATTTTACCACCTCCTTGAACTTTTATCTCCTTATAGAATAACCAGTCAATCAATAGCATGAGACACGAAAAATGTCAATAAGAAAAAATTACCCAAACAGGGTTCCATATAGAGACGTAGAGGCACAAAGGTTTTTGTGTTTTGTCTATTGCCTCTCACCTTACTATCCTTTGCTTTAGCCATCATTTTTCGCTGGACTTCCAAACGAACTCATTTGCCAAGTTTGTTCCGCATAGATCGCAGTGTAAAATAGCTTTTTACGAAGCTGCCTTCCTTGCCTTTAAAATGATGGACAAAAGCTCCCGAGTTGCCTTCTGCAAGTCATCATTTATAATCTGGTAATCATATTTTGAGGCATTCTCTATTTCCTCTTTGGCTGCTGAGAGGCGTCTTTCGATATGCTCCAAGGGATCCTTCTCGCGTGTAATCAGTCGCTGCCCGAGGGTATCTATATCTGGAGGGAGGATGAAAATGGACACCCATTCCCGCCGATTGAGTTTGCCCATAACCTGCATGGCGCCCTGCACATCAATATCCAGCACAACGTCTTTCCTGAGGCTGTGCAGGTGTTCGATCTCCCGCCGGGAGGTCCCGTAAAATTCACCATATACTTCGGCCCATTCAATAAAGGCGCCTTCAGAGATAAGCTTTTGAAATTCGTCGTGGTTTACAAAATAATAATCCCTGCCATCTATTTCCCCTTCGCGGGGTGCACGCGTCGTATGGGACACGGAAAAGGCGAGGTTCTGATCCAAAGCCATCACACGACGGATGAGGGTGGTTTTCCCCGTTCCGGAGGGTGCCGAGATAATGAAGATAAGGGGGGCAACCTCATTCGACATTCTGGATTTGCTCCCGCATCTGGTTGATGGTTCCCTTGAGCTGGATTGTGAGGGTTGAAATGTCATAAGAGATACTTTTCGATCCCATGGTGTTTACCTCCCGGTTCATCTCCTGAACGATAAAGTCAAGTTCCCGGCCACTGACCATTTCTTCGCGAAGTTTTGTCTTGAAATTTGCTACGTGTGAAGACAAACGGGAAACTTCCTCCGCGATATCCGCGCGCTGAGCCATGTACGACACTTCCTGGACCAGTCTATCCGAATTAAGCACGGGGTTCACGTCAAGTTCCTTCAGCCTTTTAAGAAGGGCCTCACGTGCGAGCCGGGGAACGTTTGACTTTAATGTCTCCAGACGGCTCAGCAGCGGCATCATTCCGTTGAGTTTCTGCTCGAAAAAGGTTAGCAGGGCCATGCCTTCCTCTTCCCGTGATCGGATAAGATAGCCCAGGGCCTCCTTGAATACAGGAAGCACGGCTTCTTTTATTTTATTGTCTTCAAGATCTTCTGTGGCCTCCCATACATCCGGTCTGTTCAGAATCCAAGTTGGTTCCGGCGGTTCCGAAATACCGAGGGATTGATAAAACTTTTTTGCCTCTTCAAAATAGGTCTGGGCGACGTGGAGGTTGAGTCGGGGGTTGCCGGAGGTGGCAACGGGGCCTTTTTCAATCTTGACAACGCCTTCAATATATCCTCGCCTTACCCTTGATTTCAACGCCTTGCGAGCCTCGATTTCGACGAAACGGCAGATTTCCGGTAACTTCAAACGAATATCAAGGTTTCTGTGGTTAACGGAGGTCAGTTCCACGGTAACGTTCCCAATGGATGTTGGAGCTTGGGCCTTTCCATAACCCGTCATACTTTTCATGGTTCCAGTTCCTTCAGTTGTGTTTTATAGGTTTCTCTGACGTCAAAGAAGAATCGGCGGGTCATGTCATCTTTGTAATCAGGATAGGTCCAGGGTAGAGGCAGGTATTGCCCCTTCTGAAAAATAAGGGTTAGATCCCCGTAAATTCCCTTCCCTAAATAGATCCGGTGGGTATAGTTTTTCGTAGTAGATAGGATGAGGTTCTGAAGCGTTAGGATTCCCGGGTCGACGTTCACACGCCGTCCTCCTGTCTCATTCGGGAAGCTTGTTTCCATCTGATTGGTGGCCAATTTGATATCCGGCAGGGTATCAGGTGCGACGAGAGCGCGGAAAGAGACAAAAACCCTGTAAAGTGGATGTCCCATCTCCTGGTCGTAATAGGTGGTTTTATCAAATTTGGATTGCTCGCTTACCCTGTCCATGGGACCAAATCGTCTTTCGAGACGCTGGAAAAGGGGAGCCTTTGTTTCATCTGGATTTGACAGAAGGACCCCTGCGATCAATTTGGCCGGTTTTGGAAAGGTTACTATTCCCATGGCTTTGAGACGGCTAGTAGAAATTCCCTGTTCCCTTTCGCACCGAGGATAGGAGAGGGGATGTGCCCGATTATCGTAAGTCCAAGGTTCTGGCAAAAGGCTGTTATGTCATCAATGACCCGTTTATGTTTGTCAGGGTCTTTGACGATACCTCCCTTGCCAACTTCACCTTTTCCTACCTCGAATTGGGGTTTGATGAGCATAATTCCCCAGCCACCGGGCACGAGAAGGGGGACGACCGCAGGAATAATTTTTTTAAGTGAGATAAAAGAAACATCAATCGTAAATGCCTGGATGGGTTCCGGAATAATTTCTGATGTCAGGTAACGGGCATTGGTCCGTTCAATGACGATGACCCGTTTATCTTGGCGGAGCTTCCAGTCAAGTTGTCCGTATCCCACATCCACGGCGTACACACACCTTGCACCATGTTTTAGAAGACAGTCGGTAAAGCCTCCAGTCGAGGCGCCGATGTCGATGGCGGTTCGATCCCTGACGTCGAGATAAAAGGCCTTCAGGGCCGCCTCAAGTTTCAGCCCCCCCCGGCTGACATAGGGAGGGGAGGTGCCTGTCAGACGAAGCACCATGTTTTCAGAAATCAGAGTACCCGATTTCATGATTCTCTGATTACCACACCATACATCGCCAGCAAGGACTCTCCGCTGGGCGTCTTGGCGACTTTTGGCCAAACCGCTTTCGACCAGTTTTTTATCTACCCGTACTTTTTTCATCGCTGTTCAGGGCAAATGAAGAAGGGTATTTTATTCTCAGGATGCCTTTCTTTCCTTTACTGAGGATGCCGCAGGCGCGACCTCAGAAACCGGGCGCAAATGCTGTGCCCCTTTTTTCTTCAGCCCCATCTTTTCGGAAATAACCGCCAAAATACCATTCTTGTCCAGTTTGTATTTTTTGCGGAGAATGGAAGTGGAACCATGCGGGATGAAGATATCAGGCAGGCCATGAAGGACTGTCCTTTTAGGGGTAATCCCAAGGGCAGAAAGCTGTTCCAGCACTGCGCTCCCGAACCCTCCCATGAGGACATTTTCTTCAACGGTCATGACAAGGCTGGCTTTCGGAACAAAAGATTTAAGAATCTCGGTATCCATGGGTTTGACAAATCTGGCATTCACCACCGTCGTCTCAATTCCGTATCGCGACTCCGCCTCCAGCGCAGCATTGAGAGCAGGATAAACGGTCGCGCCGACAGCAAAAATGATAAGGTCATCGCCTGTGCGGTGAAGAATCTCCCATTTCCCAAAGGGCAGAGGGTGTCCGATAAATTCGCTAACCTCATCAGGTATCATCCCTCGTGGGTAACGGAAGGCTGTGGGGTGAGGCGTTTGAAGGGCCGTCGCGACGACGTGTTTCAGCTCTTCGCCGTCTTTAGGGACCATGAGGACCATGTTCGGGATCATCCTGAGATATCCTAAATCGAAGGCCCCCTGATGCGTTTCACCATCTTCTCCAACGATTCCTCCACGGTCCAGGGCAAGGTTGATGGGAATATCTTGCATGCAGACATCGATAATGACCTGGTCAAAGGCGCGTTGCAGAAACGTGGAATAGATAGCTACGACAGGCTTCAGGTTCTCCAGAGCCATTCCTGCGGCAAAGGTGACAGCATGCTGCTCTGCAATTCCCACGTCGTAGAAACGGTCAGGGAATTCTTTTTGAAACCTGTTCAGCCCTGTTCCACTGGGCATGGCGGCGGTAATGGCAACAATGGAAGGATCGTCCCGGGCCAGTTCCACAAGGGTTTTGCTGAATATTTCTGTATAAGTGGGCCGTTCTTTCGGCCTGGTTTCGCCGGTTTCAATGTTAAACTTCCCGATGCCGTGGAATTTGGAGGGGAGAGTTTCAGCGGGGGGATAGCCTTTACCCTTCTGAGTCACTACATGAACAAGAATCGGGCCTGAAAGCCGCTTCACATTCTCAAGGGTTTTGATCAGGTGCTCTAGATGGTGGCCATTGATAGGTCCGATGTATTTCAGCCCCAGCTCTTCAAAAAGGATACCGGGAACCATCATTCCCTTTAGGGATTCTTCCGCCTGCCGCATGAACTTATACATGGGTTTCCCAAGCCCTGGAAGTTCGGCGAGAAAGGCCTTGACCTCCTCGCGTGCGCGGTTGACCCACTGGCCCGTCATGATACGGTTGAGGTAAGCAGACAGGGCACCCACGTTCGGGGAAATGGACATCTCGTTATCGTTGAGAATGACGATCAGATCGCGGTCCAGCGACCCGGCCTGATTCAGGCCTTCAAAGGAAATCCCCGCAGTCATGGAACCGTCCCCGATAATGGTGATGACCTTCTGCTTTTTACCGGCTTGATGCAGCGCTTCTGCCATCCCCAGCCCAGCGGAAATGGAATTGCTGCTGTGGCCTACGTCAAAGGTGTCGTGAATGCTTTCGGATCGTTTCGGAAATCCACTGAGTCCCCCGTATTGCCGGAGGGTGTGAAACTGGTCTCTCCTGCCCGTGATAAGTTTGTGGGCATAACTTTGGTGGCCCACGTCCCACACAATTTTGTCGTTGGGAGAGTCAAAAACCCGGTGAACCGCAAGGGTTAGTTCAACAACGCCAAGGCTCGGCGCGATGTGTCCCCCTGTTTCTGAAACAGTTTCAATGATAACCTGGCGGATCTCTGCGGCCAGGGTTTCCAATTCGCTGATAGACAGGTTTTTTAAGTCTTTTGGGTCATTTATCCTTTCAAGTATCCCCATTATGTATTCCTCTTCAGAATAAGATCGGCAATGCCCCTTAGTGGGGCTGCCCTGTCGCCAAATGGCTCAAGGGACTGATGGGCGGAATCAATAAGCTCCCGCGCCTGCTCCTTTGATTTCACCAACCCAGCAACGTGGGGGTAGGTGGCCTTTTCAAGTGCATTGTCTGCACCGACCTTTTTCCCTAAAAGCGCCGTTTTTCCTTCCACATCCAAAATATCATCTACGATCTGGAAGGCCATCCCAATTGACTCCCCGTATCGTGTCAGGGCGTTGAGGGAAACGGGATCAGCCTCGGCAAGGAGTGCACCGATACGAACGGAGGCCCGGATTATGGCTCCGGTCTTGTGGGTATGGATAAACCGTACCGTATTGATATCCACCTTTTTATGCTCTGAGAGGATATCCATCGCCTGGCCGCCTACCATTCCCTGTGGTCCGGCAGCCAAGGCGAGTTCACGAATAGTAGAGAGTCGGGTATCGGCTGGCCAGTTTTTCGTGTGGGAATCACTCGAAATGAGGTTAAAGGCCTCGGTCAGCAAGCCATCCCCGGCAAGGATGGCCATCGCATCTCCGAAGACCTTGTGACAGGTGGGTTTTCCTCGTCGAAGATCATCGTCATCCATTGCGGGAAGATCGTCGTGGATGAGGGAATAGGTATGAACCATCTCCATCGCACAGGCAAACGTTAAGATATCCTTTCCTTCGTTCCTGAAAAGCTCGTACGCAGCCATCATCAAAATGGGGCGGATGCGTTTGCCGCCCGCCATGAGGCTGTAGGACATGGCATCAAAAAGGGGCTTCGGCCTGCCTGGTGGGTCAAAAAGTCCCTCCAAAGCCTCATCTACCCATGCCTTTCTGTTAAGCAAATAGGTTGAAATATCAAAATCCATTGAAAAATTCATACCATTATTGGCGAAGAAGTTCAACCGCCATACCCCCTTTGTTGGGGGTGGGGACTAGGCACCGAGGACTGAGCAAAATCTATAAAAACCAACGCAGCCTATGATGGTTATGGCTTCCTTTCTTTTTGTTTTTTCCTGTAGGTCCTTGATTTTCCTGTTATGGCAAACGCCACAAAATCGAAGCCTATCTTTTTCTCCCTATCTCACCCAGCATCTAGTACCCTTCTTATCCTTTTCAGCATATCCGCAAGTC
Organism: bacterium; assembly: GCA_027073795.1. Lineage (GTDB taxonomy): Bacteria > Desulfobacterota > S145-22 > S145-22 > S145-22 > S145-22. Next base: position 7,882 of record JALTEW010000166.1, read on the forward strand.
GGTAGGGTTTCTCTATAAATCCGGAAGCGCCGGAGTCAATGGCCTCCTTCACCTTGTGGCTAACTGTATAGCCGCTGGAAATGATCACCTTTATCCCAGAATCCATTTCGAGAATCTTCTCAAGGCACTTATGCCCGTCCATCCCTGGCATGTTCAGGTCCAGGATCACCAAATCGGGAAGATAATCTCTTTCCCTGATTATTTCAACGGCCTCTTCCCCGCTTTGGGCTGTAATGACTCTATAGCCAAAGCGCGTCAACATTTCCATTCCAATATTAAGAATATCCTTTTCGTCATCCACTATGAGAATAGTTTCATGACCACCTTGCATCTCCTCTTTCTCTTTCTCTACGGTTTCTGTAATTTCTGACTGCATCACTGGGAAGTAGATCTTGAAAGTTGTTCCTTCGCCAGGCTCACTGTAGCACACGATGTACCCGCCATGGCTTTTCACAATACCATAGACCATGGCCAGACCTAAACCTGTTCCCTTGCCGGTTTCCTTGGTAGTAAAGAAGGGTTCAAAGATATGTTTCAGAATTTCCTTGTCCATCCCGTAGCCAGTGTCAGAGATGCTTAAAAGCACATATTCCCCCGGCACAGCTTCCAGGTGGGACTTGCAATATTCCTCATCCAGGGCTACATTTTCCGTTTCAATAACAAGCCTCCCGCCTTCTGGCATGGCGTCCCTGGCGTTGATCCCAAGGTTCATGATCACCTGTTGAAGGAGCACCTGGTCACCATTGATAATCTTGAGGCCTTCTACCGGCTGAAATTCGGTATCTATTATTTTAGGGATTATCCTCTCAAGAAGTTTGCAGGCCTCTTTGACCACATGGTTCAGGTCCACTGGCCTCAGGTCGCTTTCCATCCTCCTGCTAAACATGAGAAGCCTCTTGGTGAGGTCACTTGCCTTCTTGGTGGAATTTTCAATAGCTTTCAATTTGTCGATATTCTCTGGATCCATATGGTTTTGCATCAACAAAAGCTGAGTGTAACCATAAATTGCCTGGAGAAAGTTATTGAAATCATGGGCAATGCCACCTGCCAAGGTACCGACTGCCTCCATCTTCTGGGCTTGCCAGAGTTGCGCTTCAAGGCGCCTTTTTTCAGTTATATCTTCATAAATTGTAAATTGATCCCCTGTTTCCGTGGTTACGGCCCTGAATTGGATCACTTTTTGTGAGC
>JALTEW010000167.1 GCA_027073795.1 bacterium
GTGACAGGATGCTGAATCTTCAATTGAAGCAGCTTCCATAATGTCCTTAAGACCACGCAATACCCCTTCCGTTAAATCCTCATGCGTTGTGGGAGTTTTGGTGTAGATAAAGGTTTGGTTCTCGGGATTCAGCAATACAACGTCGGTAAAGGTCCCACCAACGTCAATGGCGATTCTTAAACCGGATGTCAAGGCCTTTTCCATGTTCAGCCCCCATGGCATTTACGTTTTCAGGAGGTGTTTCATAACCTTACCTGCCGCGTTTTTAGGAAGTTTGTCGACAAATTCCACATGCTTAGGAACTTTATACTTAGCCACCCTTTCAGTGCACCACTTGAGGATGTCATCTTTGGTGAGTTTCACGTTTTCTCTTGGAACGATAAAGGCCTTTCCAACCTCGCCCCAGGTATCATCCGGAACACCTACAATGGCAACCTCTTTGATCTTACTGTTTTCATAAAGAATTTTTTCGACCTCGGCGGGATAGACGTTCTCGCCTCCCGAAATGTACATGTTCTTCCGCCGATCAAGGATATAGAAGAAGCCTTCCTCGTCCCTGCGCCCCACGTCTCCCGTATAGAGCCAGCCGTCTCGGATCGTCTTGGACGTCAGCTCGGGGTTGCCCCAGTATCCCGACATCAGAATGGGGCCTGATACGATAACTTCTCCGATTTGATCGGGAGGTACCTCACGCCCTTCCTTGTCCACAACCTTGACCTCTCCATGAAAGACCGGGAGGCCCACGGAACCCAGTTTTTCCCTACCGTACTCGGCAGGGAGCCACGTCACCGTTGAGGTTTCCGTCTGTCCGAAAAGCTGGGTAATAACGATTCCTCTATCAAGATAAGCCTTCAAGAGGCTCAAGGGAACAACCTCCCCACCTGTGTAATACAGTTTGACGGAGGAAAGGTCATAATCTTCGAGGGCACACTGGTCCAGGATGAAACGGTACATGGTGGCCGAGGTTTCGATAACCGTTGCGTGATATTTCTGCACTGTATTGAGAAGCTCCTCCGGGTCGAAACGCCGCTTCAGGATCACCGTTCCCCCCTTGTATAAAAATGGAAGTGAATCAACCAGCAACCCACCAGAGTGAAAAAGGGGTCGGGACACAACGATTTTGTCTTTCGGTGTGACATGGTAATAGATATTGGCGTTCAGGATATTGAAAAATGTCTTCCTGTGCGTGAAGACTGCCCCTTTCGGGAACCCAGTTGTTCCTGAGGTATACATGATGACGTGGGGGGACTCGGCATCTCTTTCAAATGGGATATCCGGCTCACGGACTGAGCCAGATGCAAGGAAGGTGTCATAATCCGTTGTCCATGTTTCTGAACGAGGCCCGACACAGAAGAAGCGCTTTCCGTTGACAGGTATCTTTGATTTGATGTCCCCGATCTTTTCCAGAAATTCCATGCTGAAAAAGAGGGTTTCAGCCGTACAGTCGTTAATGATGTATTCGATTTCCGGACCTGCAAGCCTGAAATTCAGGGGAACAAATACCGCCTCAATACGGCAGCATGCGAAAAAAATCTCGAAGAACTCCAGGCAGTTGTAAAGAAGAACCGCGACCCTGTCCCCCTTTTTTACCCCTGATTTCAGGAGTGCGTTGCAAAGCTGATTCACTCTCTGATTTAAGGTAGCGTAAGTAACAGAATAATCATTAAAGATGATGGCTACTTTTTTAGGAAGTATGATGGACCACTTTTTAATCCAGTCAGAGGCGTTTAATCTCAAACCTTGATTTTCTACAATTGGATTTGTCATCACTAAGGTGAAGTTTAAACACCGTTTGTGAGACTTGTCAAGATAATGAACCCAAAACACAATTTTTAATTTTTTCCTCTAAGGGCACGTGATTATAACAGTTAATGATTGTCTGTTCGTTCTCATTCTGTGAAACAATTTGCCGACAAATACAGAGGGTTTTGCTCGCCCGATCACGCCCAGATGAACCGGGTGGCAAGGATGAGGCGTCACTAAAAAAGGGGCCTACCGTACGGCAAGCCCCTCTTGGTGCACCTTATTTCCTTATCCAACTAACAGGTAACCTTGAATACCATGGCCGCACCATTGTCACCAGCTGCGCAGCCGGCCCAGAGACCGTAGCCACCACCCAGCATCACTACCTCTTCCAGAAGTTCCACAATCAGGCGGCCTGCCGTGGGGCCTTGAGGATGGCCGTAAATCATAGAATTTCCATAATTGTTCATCCAGTTAACATCCATGCCCATTTTTTTGGACATGTAGATATCATTGATGACAAAGGGGCTATGTGTCTTTACGGCCTTCAGATCGCTGACCTTGAGGCCGGCATTTTTCAATGCCATCTCTGCTGCTGGAACAGGCGCCTTGGCCATGAAACCTTTTTGGACACGAGAATAGCCGTAGGAAACAATCTGAATTTCCACATTGGGGTCCTTGCTCAACTCCCTGGCTCTATCCCTTGTGGTTACGATAAAGCCACAGTTGCCATCGGCCGGGTGTGTCTGTGCCCCGTAGCTATGAACGCCACCGGGTTCAACGGGTTTTAGATTTGCCAGGCCTTCTGCTGTACTGGGAATAATGCCCTCATCTTCCTCGATCATCTTTGTCTTTTTCTTGCCAACTCGTACCTCGGCCGGAAACATGTAGCGCTTCTGGAAGGCCCGGTCATCTTTCAGGGCATCGAGATACTGTTCATACCGCCTCAGGGTAATTGCGTCGCATTCTTCCTTTGTGGCGCCAATCTCTCTTGCCACGTTTTCCGCCGTCTGAACCATCTTCAGCCCCGCCCAAGGGTCTTTGTTAAAATTATCCATCATCCAGTTTTCGGATTCCACCTCTCCGCCCGGGCCAAGGGGATTGGGCCAGATGGTATGGGGACCGTTCGAGCAGCGGTCTGTCATAAGGGTAAAGGCGTTGTTGTAAACACCCAATTCGATATTTGTGGCGGCGAGATAGATGCAGGTCGTGGAAGTAGTACAGGCCTGGTTAACCATCAGGGCAGGCAAGTCCTTTTGCCCATCCACCATCATGGCAGCCGCCCATGTGTGGCTGTAAAACAGGTGATGCTGGGCAATCGTGATGCCTAAATAGAAATAATCAAACATCGTGGGATCGTAGTCGCTGGAAAGGAGCCAGCGGCGTGCAGTCTTAGCCCCTAATGCGATGGAGTTCTCATTTGCCATTGATCCCTGCCACCGGCAGAATGGTGTAGAATAATACCCTTTGTATGGAATGTAAACCTTGCTAAACCTCATCTCTTACCTCCTGAAATTTTGTTTTTACCCAAACTCCTTATTGGGCATGTTTCTAATTTGGTTGAGAATAATTTCACATATTCGGTGTAAAGTCAAGGGAAAGGATTTATTCAACTCCAAGATTTGGAGATGGACGAATCACGTTTTCTTCCCTTTTCTTCTTACGACCTCGAGCCCGTAAGTGATTTCTGCAAGGCTATTTAGGCATTGACAACATTTGAGGATTCCATTATCCTCTTTACATACCGTGATTTTCACCATTTTCACGACAATATGGAGGCATCCCGGTCAATGAAACATACCCCGCTTGTAAGAGTGTTTTTAACGGTTGCTTTAATCTGTTCTGGTGTCATATTCTCTGTGTTCTCGGCATCCGGAAGTGAGGATGTTCATCCCTTTTTAAAACAGGTTACCCGAAAGACCTATCCTAACGCCCATGCCGTTCTGGCAAAAGAAATTGAGTCGATTCACTTTAAAAATGATGGAACTTACGTGGATGAAGATGAGGTCTTTATAACGATTTTAGATGAGGATGGCAAGCGTTCCGAGAAGATTCAGAGTTTTTATATTGACCGCTACTATGCAAAACTGGATGTTCGTGTCATGGAGGTCATTAAAAAAGATGGCCGCCCTGTCCCCGTGAACCTGAAGGTCAATTCCCGGGAGGATACTCCCCTGTCTGATACGGAAGCGAATATCTATGACCCCAAGCGTAAAATTTTAAAGGTTTTTCTGCCTGATCTTGAGATAGGGGATACGATTCACTACCGGATTCACCGCGAATATTTTAAAGCGGTTATTCCCAATCACTTATATGGAATGGTTTTGGGGCAATATACCTTTCCTGTCAGGTTTTACCAGTTTACCCTCAAAGGGCCCAGCAAGGTAAAGCTTTACACCCTGATCAAAGACAAGGTAAAGGGATGTGTGACGTATAGGCGTTGGGTGAAGAATGGGCAACAGATCCAACAGTGGGTGTTCAGGGATGTTCCGCAAATTACACCGGAGCCCTCCATGCCGCCCTTTATCCGCGTGGCCATGCGGTTGCTTTATTCTACCCTGCCATCCTGGGAAGAAGCGTCCCGGTGGTATGCCTCACTGGTCGAGCCAAAACTGACCCCGACACCGGGTATTATCGCAAAGGTCGAGGAGTTGACCAGAGGCCTGTCGACCGAGGAGGCGAAAATCAGGGCGATATTCTATTTTGTTGCCCAGAAGATCCGCTACATGGGGGTTACCGCTGAGAAAAACAGGCCGGGGTTCGAGCCCCATGCGGTAGCGATGACGTTCAGCCGACGTTACGGGGTCTGTCGTGACAAGGCGGCCCTGCTGGTATCCATGCTACGGGTAGCAGGGTTCAAGGCCAACATGGCGCTTGTAAATGTAGGGAATAAATTGGACAGGGAAATCCCCGTTCCCTATTTCAATCACGCCGTGGCCGTTCTCCGTGCTGAGACAGGGGCCCCCATCACGTTTATGGACCCCACTTCGGAAACGAGCAAACAATTTTTTCCAGACTATGAACGTGATTCATCGTGCCTGATAGCAGACAGGCGGGGTGAAAGGCTTCGGGTGACACCTGTTCTGCCCCCGGAGCGGAATCTCTTCCAGGTAACAATTCGGGATATCTTTTCAAATAAAAGGGGGCTTTACGGGAAGTTAGATGCCGTATGTACGGGGTTTGTCGATACGGCCTTTCGCTATCTCATGATGGTAAAGGGGAAGGAAGAACGGGCAGAGCTGTTGCTTCGGATGTTCAAACGTCGCTATCCCGGCATGGAGATGGCACACGTTGTGTGGTCAGACCCGGCGGATCGCAGCCGGCCCTTTTCCTTTTCATTCGATTTTCGCATTTCCCGATCGGCTGTCAGCGCTGGGAGAGGATTCTCTTTTTTTCTACCCCTCAGCAACATGGAAAACCCCGGCGTGCTGGATCGGTGGATCCTGGGGAAGGCGGATATGGTTAAACGGGAGTATCCCCTGAGGTTTGGATACACCTACCTGACACGGGTTTTGGAAGCCATCCACTTCAGCCAACCGCCTGTTGAGATTACCCTTCCTGTCATTCCGAATGTCGCAAACAATGTCGTAGACTATTACACAACCTTTACCCTGAAGGGAAAGGCAACGCTTTTCATCAGGCGTGAATTTGCCCTGAAAAAACTGGAGGTTTCGCCCGGACAGTACCAGCAAATCGTCAATGTTCAGCATGACAGGAGGCAGAGAATAACACTGCCTGTTATCCTACGGGGTGAAAAATGAGACGGAAACGTTTAATACAATACGCCCCATGGGGTGTCGGATGCGCCTTTTTGCTGTTGTTTCTGGTTGTCCCCGCGTGGGCCCAGTCGTCTTTTCGTTTGGATCTGAAGACCGCTGATGCCGTTTATGAGGTGATTGAAAAATCCTATCATGTCCACAGAGACGGCAGCTATACCTTAACCCTGCATGTTAAAATGAAAATCTTGACTTATAAAGGGAAAAAGGACCACGCGGATTTCAGGTATTCCTATAACGCTGCCTACCAGTCCGTGAAGATTTTGAAGGCGTATACCCTTAAGACCCATGGCCAGATCATCCCAGTCAGGTCAAGGGAAATCCATGACATCAATGACCCTCAGGATACCCGTGCCACGATTTATTCCCGACAGCGCATGAAGGTGGTGAATTTCCCGTCGGTTGAACCGGGGACAACTGTTGAGATTAGGTTGAAACTGCAATCAAAACGAGGCTTTTGGGCGACGGAGTGCTTTCGCCTAAGTGATCCCATCCTTCTGAAGGTGGTTACCGTTTCCCTTCCCGCGAGAATGCCCTTCCGGGTGAAATTGCCGACCCTCGGAATTGCGGAGAAAAAGGAACAGAAAGGTGGGAGAATGGTTTGTCGCTGGATGGCAAGAGATATTCCGAAACAGGTCATGGAGCCGATGTTACCCCCCATGGAAAACAGGGGAACCTGCCTGTTCCTTTCAACCTTTCCCGCGTGGAAAGATGTTGCCGCTTATTTTAGCCGAATGCTACCCAAGGTGACCCTGAGGAAAGGGCTGGAGGCATTTCACGGGTCGTCTTCGGATGACCTGTATGTCGATTTTATGAAACATTTCATTATCTATCCCCTGAACTTTTTTCATACTTCCCTCTCTTTTCAGCCTCCCGACACAACCTTGAAAAAGGGCTATGGATCACAGGCTGATCTGGCGATTCTGTTTTATGCGCTCCTGAGAGGGAAGGGGTACGCACCGGAATTCCTCATGATGAATTCGGAAGATGTCATGCTCGGAGAACTCAGGGACCTGCCCATTCCCTCCCTTTTTGACGACGTCATCGTCCGATGTGAGGGACGTGATTACGCCTTTTACGCCAAAGACCTTCCGCCTGGATTTACGGGTCTTCAGGGACAGCAGATTCTTGATTTAAAAACGGGAAACCTGGTCCCAGCCAATCAGCTCTACTACAATTGCTCTATTATCCATTTTTCTCTGGTACCCACCACCTCCTTTACCCTTGAGGGAGCGTTTACCATGCGCTCGGAGGGAAGGCAGGCTGTGTCGGTCCGCGAGTGGCTGAGGTACAAGACAAGGAACGAGTGGCGTATCGCTGCCTCCCAGATCCTACATGATATTGATCCGCTTGCGCGGCCTGCGGGGGAGATCGAGAGACAGGGGCTTGATACATTGACGGTCCCCGTGGTCCTGAAGGGACGGTTTGTCATCCCACGCCCATTCCCTGTGAATGGGGATTTGTCTTTCATCACCCTTGAGAAGCCGGATTTGCCCGGCAATTTGGAAACGCTCCTTGAATCCCGGAGGGGGCCCTTGATGGTTCCGAGGGATTACACGGAGCGCTTCGATGAAGAAATTGTGTTGCCCCCAGGCGTCTACGCACGCCATTATCCCCCTTTACAGAAAAGGTCTCTGAAAGTAATGGACTGGATGTTTCATGTGATGCTTCAGAAAAACAAGCTAAAGATTCAGAGGGTGATCCACCTAAAACGCGGAATTCTCTTCCCGGGGACGAAGGGCTACTTTAAGTTTATTCAGGCGATTCGCTCCCTTTACAGCCCTGTCAACCGATTGATTGTGCTTGAAAAGATACTGAAACAGTAGAAAAAACTTACTTCATTGAATGGCTTTCCCATTTCCCTGGAGTGAAACAAGAAGATACGTCTCCTGGCCCTCCCGTTTTTCTGATACGATGACTTTTGGGTGTTTCAGATTCAGGGAATTTAAGTCCTTCTGCCCCTTGACAATGAGATAAGAGTGCGGGGTCCCTTCCAGAAACCTTCTGGCGCTTACAGGGGTTTTGATGTACGGAAGGTAAATCTTGTCGAGATAGAAGTAAAGAATACTCCTGTCCGCAGAGCCATAGACGGCGGCAGCCCCCCCCCTCGTAGCCATGTTCACCTTTCTGCAAAAAGGTACAAAAGGGTTCTTTTTTGCGATGGCGGGAAAAACAGCCCAGAAGGCGACGCAAAAAAGGATAAAAATCCCCATTCCCAGGGTGTAAATGCACCGGATGACCTTCTCTTTTTTTAGGAATAACAGACTTACGCCCCCCGCGACAATCATTATGCCGCCAACCGGTATGGCGTACGGTCTGGCAACAGCTATGATTTCTCTTGGAATTTGCCCGGCAGCAGGGAAAAAAGGCAGCAAAACTGCTATAATGCCGCATGCTAAAATACCTGACACAGGAGTGATGATCAGAAATCGCCCGAGTTTGGTTGAGGACCCTGATTTGTCCATTCTTTGAAAGGCATGCGCCAATAGAGCGGAGAAGGCAGGAATCACCGGCATCAGGTAGTACCCTCTCTTGGAACCCGAAAGGGTAAAAAAGGTAAAAAGCAAGACAAACCACGTCCCGAAAAAGAGATTCCCCTCGTCATGGAACACCTCGTGTCTTTTCAAGGATACCACCAGAAAGGGGATAAACAGACTCCATGGGGAAACGGTGACAAAGATGTAATAAAAGTAGTAAAAGAAGGGACCCTTGTGGTCGAAGGGGTGGAAAAAACGAATGATGTTTTCCTTGAAAATCAGGTAGAAGGATTGCGCCGCGTGAGTGGTTTCATAATCGAAGAGGGGGGGGATAAGAAAGAGAGAGAGGCCTATGAGGAATGAGCACAAGAGGTGAAGAAAAAAACGTTTGCTGCGTAAGAGACTGGGGGTTTTTATAAGCAGGTAGGGGAAGACGCAGAGGGAAGGCAGTACGAAACCCAACAAGCCCTTCATCAGGCTTGTAATACCGGCGACGATGAAAAAGGGATATAACCAAGCGAGATTCGTGCCAGATTTTCCCCAGCTTCGGAGAAAGAACTCTACGCAGGCCAGGGTGCCCGCGAGGGTTAGGGTATCCGCGTTGGCTGTGCGCCCCCAGAAGATGATGGGATAGGTTGTCAGGAAGATAAAGGCCGTTAGAAGGGCGATTTTTCCGTCCCAGAATTTACTCGATATCCCGTAAAGCAAAAGCGCACTCAAAAGAATCGCGAGGGCTGACGGGAGTCGGGTGGTGGTCTCCGTCACGCGATTTTTGGGGAGGCTTAAAAGGGTGATAAACCAGTAGGATCCAGCGGGTTTGTCCCGGTAAGCGTTGCCATTGATTTTCGGGACAATCCAGTTATGGGTCAGGAGCATTTCCCTGGCGATTTCACCCCATCTCCCCTCCGATCCGCCCAGGGGGCGGTCCCCCAGCCTGACCAACAGAAGACTGCTCCCCAAGATCAGGATGATTAGGATGTGGGCGAGAGATGATGTCATGAAAGAGGGTTTAAGTGTTGTCACTTAAGCTTCCCATGTATCTTCAAATTCAACCTTCAACCTTCAAC
>JALTEW010000168.1 GCA_027073795.1 bacterium
GTTTATTGAAGGAACCTATGCCGGAAGGCCCCAACAAGGGAAAGGTCCACAGGCTTGGCGAACTCCTGCCAGAATATTACAAGATCCGTGGTTGGGATGACAACGGAATTCCCACCAAAGAGAAAAAAAGTGAATTAGGATTGTAATTAAGAGATTGAGGTGTGAAGAAGGGAATTCCCCTTCTTCACACCTAAGACTGTCGCTCAAACAGTTCGTATCTTACATATCCTTCCAAAATGTATTTTGTGGGTTTGACTTCGTTGCCCTTCCTTGACACTTGGGTTCATTGAGAATGAAGAAACCCTTAATTCGTCTCTCCTGAAGAACACTCAACCCGTTAATATTATTGGATATTGTATTGTGATTTTGTGGTATAAGAATTTGCCATGTAAATGGATGAAGCACAGGGCGGCGGTAGAACCCTCGATCGGGCACCTAAAACAGGGACATCGGATGGACAGGAATCGGCTCAAGGGAGAAGAAGGGAACAGGATCAATGCCGTGATGAACGCTGCGGGGATACATAGCGGCTTGTGCTGATTTTATGATCTGGTTCAGCGCTTAATATCTCCCCTTTGTGCTTTGCAAAGAATTAATTATCCTTGAAAAGATGAAAAGGGGGGGTATCATGAACATCGACAACAGTTTCAGGATCGACGAACATCACCTTGGAGACCCTTACCTGGCGTGGAAGGCTGAACGGGTTAAGGCATTAAGGTGTTTCTTCTAACAAGGCCAGGATTTTTTCACTGAGGCGGTCATCAAGGGGGAGGAACATTTGTTCCCGAGTTTCCATATTGCGTATAACAATGCTCTTTCCCTGAATCTCGTTCTCTCCGATAATAACGGAAAACCTGGCTCCCAGACGGTTTGCCAGCTTCATTTGCGCCTTGAGGCTTTTTGGCTCGTAAGAAAACTCGCAAACCTGATGCATACGTCTCAGTTTTGAGGCAAGAGAAATTCCCAAATGCAGGGCCTTTTCTCCCAACGTAGCGATAAAGATATCGCAGGGCCACGAGAGTGTATTCAGGGAATCCTGAAGAATCATGATAAGCCGTTCCATCCCCATGGCGTAACCGATGCCAGGAATATCAGGCCCCCCCAGTTGTCTCACGAGACCATCATACCTGCCACCCCCCGCCACGGCACTCTGAGCGCCTAAGTTTTCTGAAACAGCCTCAAATGTTGTCCTGACGTAGTAATCCAGCCCTCTCACCATCAGGGGATTGAGGCGGTAGGGAATGGCCAGGTCCTCAAGATAGTTTCGAACATGGCGAAAGTGGTTTTGACAGTCTTCACACAGAAACTCATGGATGGTGGGAGCATTCAGCGCGAGTTCGTGGCACGTTTCAACCTTACAGTCAAGAATTCTCAGGGGATTTCGCACAAGACGGGTCTTACAGTCCGGGCACAGAGCAGACTGTTTATCTGAAAAGTAGGCCTTTAAGGCCTTATGGTAGGCCGGTCGGCACTTGGGGCACCCGAGGCTGTTGAGTTCAATAGTCACCTGGGGAACCCGAAGGGCCGTGAGGAAATCGTAGAGAGAGGCAATGATATCCGCATCCAGAGACGGGGCATTGCTCCCGAAGGCTTCCACGTCGATCTGGTAGAATTGACGGTACCGCCCCTTCTGGGGACGTTCATAGCGAAACATCGGACCCCAAAAATAGTATTTTTCAATCTTCCCAGTCTTAAAGAGGTAATGCTGAATGTAGGCCCGAACGATAGAAGCAGTCGCCTCTGGCCGAAGTGTTAGGGATTGCCCACTTCGGTCCTCAAAAGTATACATCTCTTTTTCCACAATATCCGTGGTTTCCCCGATTCCTCTCTGGAAAAGGCGTGTTTCTTCGAGAACAGGGATGAGAATTTCCCGAAAACCATATCTTTCCAACACTTCATGCATCACATCTCTCACCCATTTCCATTTGATGGCGTCCTCGGGAAGAATGTCATTCATGCCTCGTATTGAACGTATTTCCATGCTGTTTTTCCTTTTTTGGCTCTTATAGCACACTTAGGCAGGATGAAAAATATCCTCCTCTACTCTGCCGGCTATTTTATATCACCCCCGTATTCATCAACGCGGTCTTCAAGTGTGCTGACAGAGTTGACCGTTTTTGTAATTTGTGTTATTTTTGCAAAAAGGATCGGGACGTGGCTCAGTCTGGTAGAGCACTGCGTTCGGGACGCAGGGGTCGCTGGTTCAAATCCAGTCGTCCCGACCATTTCGATTCATTCCTCTAAGAGGCCAGGCACAAAAACATGCGGGCTTCCAAGACAAGGGTAGGTTCTCTTTATTATTCCGGCGTGGGAAACACGGAATATATTGCCCATATCTTCAAAGGCGAGTTTTCAAAACGCAGGGATTGCAAGGTTATCTTTTTTGAGAGGATAAAAAGGGACCTCGATATCGGCCTCTTAGGGAAATTTGATGCGCTCGGTATTGGATTTCCCATTTGCTTCCGAAGGACCCCGGCAATCGTTTTTGAGACCATCGACCGAATAGACGGAAGTAGCAAAAAGGTCTTCACTTTCTGCACGAAGGGCATGTATTCCGGGAATGTTAGCCGTAGTGTTTTGCCCCATTGCCAGTCCGCAGGGTTCATTTCCGCAGGAGGATAAGAAAAAATGCGTGCTCTGTATCAGGGATCGTCCAGAAAACAACGTCGAGTTTCGAGACAAATAGCTTTTGGGGATAGATGTAATTTCAGCCTGAGGTGTATCCATCACTGCCTGACCGAGGCGATTCTAGATAGGTGACAAAACCCTGGATACATCAAGATACTAGCCGCTTGTAACGGAGAGGTTAGGAATTTCCTTAAAGGAGGGAAAAACATAAGGACATAAGGACATAAGGACATAAGGAAATGAATGATCAAAACATTCAGATGCTCAAGAAGGAATTGGAAATCGATGCCAAGAGTCTATCTGCAGGTTTAGAATCTTTCATAAAAAGAGCGATGAAAAATTTGGAGAGGGAGGGTGTTATACTGGGCCTCAGCGGGGGGATTGATTCTGCGGTTGTGGCAGCCCTGTGTGCCAGGGCGGTCGGCCCCGAAAGCACATTGGCGCTCATCATGCCGGACAGGGATTCCAGGAAAGAGCATACAGGAGATGCCCGCAACCTGGCGGAGAAACTTGGAATACAGTGGAAAGTTCTTGATCTGACACCTTACCTTGAACCGTTTGGCATATACAAACTGTTCCCACTGAACAGGGTTCCGGTTCCTTCGAAAATGAAGGAAAAAATTGTTCAAAAAACCTATCGTTCCTTTTTAAAAAGGTATCGTACGACTCCATTTTCAGAAAGTCTTAAGGGGTTCAAGGACAAGAGATATGCCTCATACCTCAAGGATATGAACGCATATTACCGGATAAAGCATAGAATGAGGATGTTATTGCTCTATTATTTTGGGGAGCGCGAGAATAGGCTAATTGTTGGAGCAGCCAATAGATCCGAGTATAAGATAGGGTTTTTTGTAAAGCATGGATGCGATGCTGCAACGGATATCATGCCTATTATGAACCTGTATAAAACACAGGTAAAGATGCTTGCCAGCTACCTCAAAATCCCCCTTCACATAATTAAAAAACCCCCTTCCCCGGATATCATCCCGGGGATTATCGATGAAGAGGCCATTGGAATACCTTACGAGAAACTTGATATGATTTTGCTTGGGCTGGAGAAGGGATGGAAGAGCGCGAAGGTAGCTCAGTTGATGAATATTGGTGAAAAAGACGTTTCCTACGTCAGGATGCTTATGGAAAGGTCGGAGCATATGCGAAACGTATATACCCCCAATGAGTAATAAGTTGCCGCGAAGCCACCTTCCATTTTGACCCATTCCCCGTTACAATGGCACGGCATAGAAAGTAGGAGAGAGAAATTTGTAATGCATGGCTGGACACACATACCGGAACATCTCAACCCTGATCTCTTTAGATTTGGCTCTTTTCAGATACGCTACTATGGCCTGATGTACCTTCTTGCCTTTGCGGCGGTTTACCTGCTTGTAACTTACCGCCTGAAGCATGAAAACCTCGAATTCAACAAGGAACTTATTCAGACCTATTTTATCTGGGCGATTCTGGGGGTTCTCATCGGTGGCAGATTAGGGTATGTCATCTTCTACGACTGGCATTACTTTATCACCCATCCCCTGCAAATTATTCTTCCTTTCGATTTTAAAGGTGGTTTTCACTACACTGGAATCTCCGGCATGTCTTATCATGGCGGGGTATTGGGCGTGGTCGTCGGCACGCTGATTTTCTGCAAAAAATACAGGGTAAATTTCTGGCGTCTGGCCGACTTGCTGAGTTCTGCCATCCCACTTGGGTACACCTTCGGGAGAATTGGCAATTTCGTCAATGGGGAGCTTTATGGCCGTGTGACAACGGTGCCGTGGGGGATGTACTTTCCCCTGGATCCAACACATCAGCTACGCCATCCATCCCAGTTGTACGAGGCGCTTTTTGAGGGGATCTTTCTGTTTTGTATCCTGTGGTCCTTAAAGAAAAAGGTGCGGCCTGACGGGTCCCTTTTTTCTCTTTATCTGATGGGTTACGGGGTTGTCCGCTTTATCATCGAATTTTTCCGGCAGCCCGATCCCCAGCTCGGGTTTGTCCTTGGTCCCTTTACCATGGGCCAGGTCTTGTGCTTCGGGATGATTCTCGCCGGACTTGGCATCCTGTTGATTAAAATCCCTGAGGGGAGACTGGAAACGAATGACAAACAGGCAAGAAAGAAGAAAATGCCGTGAAAATGAGTTACAGCCTGGATGATAGGATAAATGATGAGGCAGGGTTCAAGAAAGAGCCAAATACGATCCGCATGTGGCTAATCAATGCACCTGTGCGCTTGATTACACGCAGCCACCGGTGGCATCTGAAATTATCAAAGGGCTACCCATTTAAGCAACGGTGGATACATCTACAGGATACTTAGCTTGTCATTCACTTAAATAGCAAAATCCCTCTAGCGGCTTTTCAAGCCAAAGGGGCGGTTTGTCCTCGATGATGGGCTTATGCCTTTAAAAAATAATCAAGTCCCACCTCTTGAATCTGTTTTCTTGACAATCCTTCTTCCATTGTTACCTTTTGGATACGAAGGTATAAAAGTACGCGGAGGAATCCATGAACCAAATTAAGACATTTTTTTTCATGGCGCTTTTAACCATCCTGTTCGTCTGGGTGGGACATTTCATCGGCGGGCGCCAGGGCGCTTTCATCGCCCTCACCATCGCGGCAGCCATGAATTTCTTCTCCTACTGGTACAGCGATAAACTCGTGCTTTCCATGTACAAGGCAAAACCGTCTACAGACGCGGAACTTCCTGATCTTCACCGTCTCGTCAGGGGGCTGGCGCAAAGGGCCAAGCTCCCCATGCCAAAGGTTTACATTATTCCAAATGACTCGCCCAACGCGTTTGCCACGGGACGGAATCCTTCCAACGCGGCGGTAGCCATCACCACCGGGGCCCTGGATCTTCTGTCCCTTGAAGAGCTTTCCGGTGTTCTGGGCCATGAACTGACCCACATCAAACACCGAGACATTCTTATCGGCACCATAGCTGCCACCTTTGCCGGTGCTATCTCGTTTATCGCCTCAATAGCGCGGTTTGGCGTCCTGTTCGGGGGACTTGATGACGACGAAGGCGGAGGAAATTTCCTGATGGTACTCATCGTCAGCATCTTTGCCTCCCTGGCCGCGCTGCTGATCCAGATGGCCATCTCTCGCTCCCGGGAATACCTGGCCGATAAGGGGGGCGCTAAGATCTCGGGAAACCCCCGTTACCTGGCCAACGCCCTGAAAAAACTCGATGCCTATGCCAGGCGAATCCCCTTCCAGTCCGTAAACCCCAGCACGTCTCATATGTTCATCGTCAATCCCCTGAAAGGCAGTGGTCTCGCCAATCTTTTCCAAACACACCCCCCCATTGAAGACCGCATCCGTCGTCTTGAGGGGATGGCCATGTGAAATCGGCACGCCACGCCGCCTTAGATATTTTATTAAAAGTTGAGCTTAATAACGCCTACGCCGCTCCTTTGCTGGCCAGGGCTATGCCCCGTTTTCAGAGCCGCGACCGACGTCTTCTGGCGGACTTGGTCTATGGCGTCCTTCGATGGCGTTTAACTCTTGATTGGATCATAGCCAGGGCCTCCCATCGTCCCGTTGCCAGCATTGACCTTTCCCTCCTCATCCCCCTTCGGCTTGGGGCCTATCAACTTATTTTTCTCACGAAGATCCCTGCGCACGCCGCAGTCTCCACTTCTGTAAACCTGGTTAAATCCGTCCGCGGGCAAAAAGCGGGAGGATTCATCAACGCCCTCCTTCGCCACATCGCAGAAAAGGGTGATAAGACGCTGGAACAACTCCCCCGTGATCAAACAGCGGATGCCCTCGCCCTTCGAACCTCTCATCCCTCCTGGCTAGTCAGGCGATGGATCGAGCAATTTGGTTACGGGGAAACAGAAGCCCTGTGCAACGCCAATAACCAGCCTCCCCCCGCGACCCTCCGGGTCAACGTTCACAAAACCACCCGTGACTCCCTGATAAAAGACGCGAAGCAGATTCCTGACCTAAAAAACGCCAGGGTCAACCCCACAAGGTTCGCTTCTCAGGGGCTTTCTGTTGCCCCCCTCTCCGCCGTCTTTGAAACAGACTGGATAGAAAGAGGAGTCGTCACGATCCAGGATGAGGCATCTCAAGTCGTAGGTGAAATCGTTTCAGCACGTCCCGCCGAGTGGATTCTGGACGCCTGCGCTGGCATTGGCGGAAAGGCCCTGCAGCTTCTGGAAACCACGGGCGGCCATCTCAACCTAATCTGCATGGATGCTATTCCCCGGAAGCTGAAGCAACTGCATTCCTCAGCCAAACGCCTTGGATTTTCTCCCCCTCCCCGTATCGCGGCAAGGGCTGAGGAAAACCCCCTTGCAAATCAGCCGATTTTTGATAAAGTCCTTCTGGACGCACCGTGCTCCAACACGGGTGTTATCCGGAGGCATCCCGAGCGTAAATGGCGCCTGGATGAGAAAGATATCACCCGCTTATGTGAGGTGCAAGAAAACCTCTTAACAGCTCTCGCCCCAAAAGTAAGGGCTGGGGGGGTTCTTGTTTACAGCACATGCAGCCTGGAGCGGGAGGAAGGAGAGGGAATGGTTTCAAGATTTTTAAGCCTTCACAAAGAATTCACGCTGGATGACTGTGCACAGGTTCTTGGAGGACGCATAATCCCCTTTGTCACAAATGGAATGTTTCGGTCCTTCCCCCATAAAGGCGGAATGGACGGCTTTTTCTGCGCGCGTCTCATCAGGAGGAAACCATGATATCGGCCTCCATTTTATCGGCTGACTTTTCCCGGTTAAGGGAAGAAATTCTTAATGTCGTCGAAGCAGGAGCGGACCGCATCCATCTGGACGTGATGGATGGACATTTTGTCCCTAACCTGACCTTTGGCCCCCCGGTTATACGCTCCCTTGGAAAAACCCCATGCCCCATGGACGCCCATCTCATGGTTGAAAAGCCCGAGGCATATATCGAACCATTCGCCTCTATCGGTTGTGAAGTTATCACGGTGCACGTGGAGACAACTCACCACCTCCACAAGCTCCTGAGTTCAATCCGTGAGGCGGGGTGCATGGCAGGAGTCTCCCTGAACCCGGCCACGCCCCCTGTAGCGATACAGCCGGTTCTTCCTTTTGTCGATGTAATCCTGGTAATGACTGTCAACCCCGGCTTCGGGGGGCAGAAAATAATCCCCGAAGTTCTCGATAAGACGAGAGAAATCCGAGCCATGATCGACAAATCTGGTTTTGATATCGTGCTGGAAGTGGATGGAGGCATCAAGGTTGAAAATATTGCGGAAGTTGCCAGGGCCGGCGCGGCCCGCTTTGTAGTTGGCTCAGGCATATTCAAAACATCCGACTATCGCACGACGATTGAAACGCTCAAAAGAAATGTGGCTGACGCGCATGCCCTTTCTATCTAAAAAGCAGAAGGAGAAGTAAAATGGGACTACCCAAACAGGAAGGATACCGTAAGGCAGCGGAAATTGCCTGCGAAAAACTAAAAGGGATTGATCTGTCACAACAGGCTGAAAATGGGGGATTTACCTTTACACCTGACAAAGGAATTGAAATCCCCTTCTTTGGGAAAAACTACACCATTGATCCTGAAACCTGCACCTTCCATTCCCCCGATGAATCCGTTACCTCCCTTGTCACCAAGGGGGTTATTCTCCATTACATCCTGGGAGCGGATGGATTTCCCCTTTCCAAAAAATTTATCACCTATGGAGAAATCCCAGGAGGCCTCACTTACGCTGGGGTCTTCCGTCGAAGGGTCATTCTTCCCTTCATCAACGCCTTCGGCCAGAACCTTGAAGCCTTCAAAAAAACGGCGGAGGCATATCATGGCGTTCCCTCTCTTTTAGGTGACGCGGCCTTTACCTTTCAGATCTTCCCTAAAATACCCGTGACGCTCGTGCTATGGGAAGAAGACGAAGAGTTCCCGCCTTCAGGGAAAATGCTTTTTGACGCCTCTATTGATCACTATCTCGACCTAGAGGACGTGGTCGTCATGGGGGAAATGATCGTCGGCAGACTGAAGGCGGGGATTCAAGAATAACATAGAGGTAAAAATGAATCGGCTTCAGCAAAACCGGAGAAAATCAGGATTCATCATCTTTCATCTCATCGTGGGATTTCTTATTGTTTTGGCTCCCACATCCGGGTTTGCAGAATCTCTTAACTCACTGGCGGAAGGAGCCGATGCTATTGTTATTTCCATACCCGTTCAGGTAACCTCCTACTGGGAGGGAAAAATCATAAAAACACGCGCCCTCCTAAAAATTGAGCAAGTTGTATCCGGCAGAATCACGGATAAAGAAATCCCTGTCATCTATGAGGGAGGAGTCGTGGGATCGATCGGGTTAAAGATTTCCCATGGGGTACACCTGCCATCTGGGCAGAAAAACATCCTGTTTCTATCGGACAAAGGGAATCATTATGCCGTCCTTGACCAAATCAATGGCGTTTTCTTCATTCACGACTCTCCGTTGGGTGA
>JALTEW010000169.1 GCA_027073795.1 bacterium
GGCGCCAAGGGAGCCAAAACGGGAAATAAGCCTCTGCGCTGTCTTCTCTCCGATTCCTGGAACCCCCGGAACGTTATCTACCTTGTCCCCCATGAGGGCGAGGAGATCCACAACCTGTTTCGGCTTCACGCCAAGGCGTTTCACAACCCCGGTGGCGTCCCGCAGGATATCATTCTTCGGGTCATAAACCCATACTCTGTTATTAACGAGTTGAAGCATGTCCTTGTCCATCGTAACGATAATGCAATGACTGGGCGTTTGTGAAAGGGCCTCCACGGCCGTCCCGATAATATCGTCCGCCTCGTATCCTTCCAGTTGAAGGGAAGGAATCCCGAGGGCATCCACAATTTCAAAAATATATGGGATTTGAACCTTCAGGTCCTCCGGCATAGGAGGACGCTGCGCCTTGTACCTCTCAAAAACCTTATGACGAAAAGTGGGGCCTTTGGCATCGAAGGCGATCAAGATACGTTTGACCTGATAATCATACAGGAGCTTCTTCAGGGCCCTTACAAATCCGAAGATGGCATTGGTCGGGAATCCCTTCGAGTTTGAAAGACCCCGGATGGCATGGTAATTCCGATGAATCATGGAATGTCCATCGACGATGAAGACAACTTGCTCCAATTCGAGAATCACTTCTCTCAGACTAAATTTTTTTTCTTTTTCCATTTGACAAATCCCAAAACAGGGTTATTTTATTATTAAGAAGAGGCCTTCATCGGAGAAGAGCAACGGAGAGGCTCCTTACGGGAGCGGGGGACCAAAATAAGGTGTCCACGGGTTGTGCTGACGGAATGAAGGCCTTGGTTTGTCTGGTTCTTCTGGTTTGTCTCGTTCATCTCGTTGGTTTGGTTTATCTTGTTTGCCCCGTTTATTCCGTTCGTCTTGTAAAGCGTGAAGCGTAAAACGTAAGGAGTTAGATGTTGAACACTTTACGCCTGACGCTTTACACTTTACGGGATAAATCTTTTGTTTTCACTCAGTCCTCAGCACTCAGTCCTTCTACCTAAATCCCTTCCTCCCCTGTGAAATCCGCCTTCGGCTGACCGCTTCACGATATTTCACTGGGTAAACCTTCTACCTTCAGTTTGCTTTTCACACCTCACGGGTTACAGCTTACGCTTCACGGCTCTTTTCTTTTACTCACACTCTGAGTATCCACAGGCATGACAGACGATGCATCCGCCTTCATGTTCAACGGCCCCCCCGCATTCCGGACACGCCCCGATCTTTCCATTGGCATGGGTGTCCTCTTCCGAGAGTTTACCATAGACATGAAGCTTGATAGCCTTGGCGATGGCGTCCGCGCAGGAGAGGACACGGTTTTCCCCAAACCCAAATGGCTTATGGCAACTGATTCCAATAAGCTGTCTGATGACCGGATCCGCTGGAATTCCACTTCGCCAAGCCAGGGAAACCAGCCGACCGATAGCCTCAGACTGGCTTGCGGCGCACCCACCTGCCTTCCCCATGGTGTTGAAAAGCTCAAACAACCCTTTCTCATCCTCGTTGATGGTCACATACAGGGCCCCGCATCCCGTGGTCATCTGATAGGTCTTTCCCGTCAGGACAGGGGGACGTTCCCGCTTGATTCGCTCCCCCGGCGGTTTCTCCTTCATTTCCTCTCTTTTTTCAACGCCGCGTGTCAACACCTGGCCTTCCCGTGACCCATCCCGGTAGATAGTCACCCCCTTGCATGCCAACTCGTAGGCAAGGAGATAAACCTTTCTTATATCTTCTTCCGTAGCATCAGCAGGGAAGTTTACCGTTTTGGAAACGGCATTGTTGGTAAACCTCTGGAAAGCGGCCTGGATACGCACATGATCCTCTGGCGTGACGTCATACGCCGTCACAAAGATATGTCGAATCTCCTCCGGGATGTCCAAAAGTGACTGCACCGAACCTGTTTTCAGGATCCTTTCATACAGGGTATCATCCGCCATGCCTTCCTTTTCCATTACATTTCTGAATAACGGGTTAATTTCCAGCAGGCGATCATTATCCAAGACATTCCTCGTAAAGCAAAGGGCAAAGAGGGGTTCAATCCCGCTGGAACATCCGGCAATAATACTGATGGTGCCTGTTGGCGCAATGGTGGTGCGTGTCGCATTCCTGGGCGGTTCTGGATCCTCTGCGTAAATGCTTTTCTTCACATTTTTAAATGGGCCACGCCTCTTTGCGAGTTCGCGCGAGGCGGTCAGGGCCTCGGTATCAATGAATTCCATTACCTCGGCGGCCTTGTCAAGGGCCTCCTTGGAATTATAGGGAATTCCCAGTTTTACAAGGAAATCGGCAAAGCCCATCACCCCCAGGCCAATTTTCCGATTTCCCAGGGTCATCTGTTTAATTTCTTCCAAGGGATACCGGTTCATATCAATGACATTATCCAAAAAATGCACGCTCAGGTGAACCGTTTCCCGCAGCTTTTCCCAGTTGACCTGGCATCCCCGGGTCATCTGGCTCAGGTTGATAGAGCCGAGGTTGCAGGACTCGTAAGGAAGCAGAGGTTGCTCGCCGCAGTTATGGGCCACGAACCCGTCGGCATCAAAGGCGTTGATACCCGGCACCCGGCAGTCAAAGACTTCTTCCTCTCCGACGGGGACGATTCCGGCGATCGTCGCGATAAATCGCTCGCGATTCAACCGCCGCTTGTAGTTTGATAGATGGCGTTTCAGGAGGGCGTTTTTTGTTCGGTGGTAAAAACCCACAAGGGTATCGAACTTCGCGAGGTTGTCTTTGGAA
>JALTEW010000170.1 GCA_027073795.1 bacterium
CTGGAGGGATCAGAAAGGTACCATCTTTCCAAAGAACTTTCCCCTCCGACATAACCAGACGCACCTCGAAGTCTTTCAAATCACTCACGGCGATCAGATCCGCCAGCCAGCCGGGAGCAATCCCCCCTCGCCCCTTAAGATTGAAGTGTCGGGCAACGTGAAGGCTCAGCATCTTCACGGTTTCGATGGAGTCCAGCCCGTATCCAACGGCAAGACGGGCCACATGATTCAGATATCCATTCTCCACGAGCATCTGGGGAGAGAACCCATCGGTTACCAGCATAATCCCTTCAGTTTGTTTCCCTTTAAGGGCAGGGGCAATCGCCTTCAGGTCATCCCGTATATAACCACAGCGGATCATGACATCCATTCCACATCTGCGTTTTTCGAAAACCTCCTCAGGGGAAACGGATTCATGGCAACTCGAGATGCCAGCGGCACAGTAGGCCGATAGCTTGTCCCCGCGCGCCCCCGCCGCATGCCCCTCGACAACCTTGCCTGCCTGGTGCGTCAGGGCAACTTTCTCAAGGAGCGAGGCATCCTTGTCCAGCAGAGGGCCCCAATAAACCTCCCCCATCCCCACCGTGCTTTCCTGCCCAAGGATATGGCTGAAATCCGACACGGAAAACGGGTAACAGGTTTCAAAGTCTGGATACGGAGGAACCTCCGGTGGTGCGGTCACAAAAATCGGAAGGGGCTGGCGCTCTGCATCCTTCAAAAAAGAGAGGATTCCCTCTTTTCCACGCGCGGCCGCAATGGCCGCGGTCTCTGTGACGATACAGGTAGCTCCTCCCGGGATGGCATAGCGCAAAAATTCTCCAAGCGTAGCCAATCCATCCACATGTGTATGACCCTCTATAAATCCGGGGCAAAGAATCGCTGAACCGAGATCGATGATTTCTGTATGGTCCCCAAGGGTTAACGGGTGTTCCCAGCCTACAACGAAGCAAATCCATTTCCCCCAGAGGCCCACAGTGACCTCCCTTTCGATTTCTCCCGTAAAGACATTGACAAGCCCCGCCGCCTTTAAAACCCTTTCAGGCGGTTCCTTAAAAAGGCTGATTTGTACTATTCTGGACAAAGAATCCCGTGACATATCACCCGTCACTATTTCCCCCTCTACCTTGAAATTCAGTGTGTACTATAGTGAAATTGATGCCAAAAATCAAATAAATTAAAGACCGAGGTAGGCCCTTTTTACATGGGGATTCTCGAGAAGCTCCTTGCTAAGTCCGGATAAGGTCACCTTTCCTGTTTCGAGGACATACCCACGCGTCGAGTTTTCCAGGGCATACCGAAGGTTCTGTTCCACCAGTAGAACTGTGACACCCTGCTGATTGATCTGGCGGATGACCTTGAAAAGGTCTTTCACGAGGATAGGCGCTAATCCCAAAGAAGGCTCGTCCAGCATCAGAATCTCGGGTTGTGACATGAGGGCGCGACCGATGGCCAGCATCTGTTGCTCACCCCCTGATAAGGTGCCGGCCAGTTGGTGCACCCGTTCCTTGAGGCGGGGAAACAGTTCGTACACCCGCTCGATATTTTTCATTTTCTGACGGCGTTTCTGCCTGAGATAGGCTCCCAGCTCAAGGTTTTCGAGAACCGTGAGGTTGGGCCAAAGTTTCCGACCCTCCGGGACCTGAACAATCCCAAGGGCCGTGATTTCATGGGGGGGAAGCAGGTGTATGAGGGTATCCTTGAAGGTAATGCTGCCCGTCTTGTTATCCAATAGCCCGGAAATAGCATTCAGCGTTGTGGTCTTCCCCGCCCCATTACTCCCGACAAGGGTGACCAACTCTCCCTGGGACACCTCAAAATTCACGTCCCACAAGGCCTGCATATCACCGTAAAAGACATTCAAATGTTCAACGCGTAGCATACTCAGTCACCCAGGTAAGCCTTAATTACTTCAGGGTTATTCGCCACCTCTTCAGGCGTGCCCTCAGCGATGATTTCACCATAATTCAGCACGATGATACGCTCAGACAACCCCATCACGGCCTGCATCACGTGTTCTATCATGATAATGGTTACACCACGCCCCTGAATCTGCCTCACCAAAGCCATCGTCTTTTCTGTTTCCACTGGGTTCAGGCCCGCCATAACCTCGTCCAGAAGAAGCAAATCCGGCTGGGTTGCCAGTGCCCGGGCAATCTCAAGACGCTTACGGCTCGGGACATTCAAACTTCCCGCGATTTCATCTCTCCGCTCCCACAACTTCGTAAATTCCAAGGCCTCGCGGGCAATTTTCATGGCCTCTTTCTTGAGCATTCCCCGTTTCCCGAAATAGGCTCCCACAAGGACGTTTTTCAAGATACTCATGTTCAGAAAAGGTTTCACAACCTGATACGTTCTCGCAATGCCGATGTGGCAGATACGGTGTGTGTTCAAGGCATGTATCGGGTAGCGTTCGCGATAAATGATTTGCCCGGAAGTAGGTTTGTAAACCCCGCTAATCATGTTGAACATCGTGGTCTTCCCCGCCCCATTGGGTCCGATCAGACCCAGCAACTCCCCCCGTCTGACGGAAAAACTGGCATTATTCACGGCCAGCAGGCCACCGAAGCTTTTCGTACAGTTTGTTACGTCCAAAAACGCCATGTCACGTCCCGCCCCTTCGTCTCTTTTTGACAATCTTACGCCGGACGTATGAAATAACCCCTGATAATCCATTGGGTTGGTAGATGATGATTACCACAAGCAACAGGCCATATACCAGAAGATGAAGGTTTGGAAAGAGCACCAGGACAAATTCCTGAAGAACCAGAAAAATCAAGGCCCCAAATATCGGGCCAAAAATCGTCCCTATGCCGCCCACGATATTGATAAGGATGAGGTTGACGCTCTTTTCGAAACTGAAAACATCCCCCGGTTCCACATAAAAGATATACTGGGCGTAAAAGCTTCCACCGATACCCACGATAAACCCGCTCAGGGCAAGGGCCAGTATCTTATACAGCGGGGTATTAACCCCCAGCGTCTCCGAGGCATCGATATCATCTTTGATGGCAAACAGGCCAAGCCCGAATTTCGAACGGTAAGCCCACACAGAAACGATAAAAACAATAAGTGCGATGATCAGCATCTCGTAGTAGAAAGGAACTTTACTAAATACCTTAGGGACAGGAAGGGTTAACCCAGAGGAACCACCTGTCAGGGATTCCCAGAAACTAGCGAGAACACGCGTAGCCTCTCCCACCCCGATGGTAGCAATGGCAAAGAAATATCCCCTGAGCCTTAGGAGGGGGTATCCCCACAACACTCCAAAAACAGCGGCCAGAAGTCCCCCAAGGGGAATCGTCAGCAGGGGATGCACCCCCAGCCTCAGCCACAGGATGGCCGTGGTATAGGCACCGACACCAAAAAAGCTGGCGTGGCCGAAGGAAATCTGCCCCGTGTACCCCCCCAGGATATTCCAGCCAATGGCAATGGTAATAAAAAGGAAGGTCATAATACACAGGTGAATCACATACTGGTTGTGCATAAAAACCGGGAGCAGAAAAAGGAAAAGACCTATTAAAATAAAGGCTATCTGGGCTCTTGTCACACGTGCCATGTCAGATCGTTGCCCTCTTCCCGAAAATCCCTGTCGGTTTGATGACAAGTATCAGAACAAGAAGCACGAAACTGATCATCTCCTGCAAATCGATGGGAATCACAAGGATACTGAAAGACTCAATGAGGCTCAACACGATGGAGCCGACGATAACCCCAAGAGTACTTTCCATCCCGCCAAGAACGATGATGCAGAAACTCTTCAGCAGAAAGTTCCCCCCAAACTCCGGAGAGAAAGAGTAGATCATCGAAGCAAGAATGCCTCCCAGCGCGGCCAGGGCCGTCCCCAAACCGAAGGTAATCTGCGCCACGCGGTTGACCGGAATACCTACCAGGCTGCAGGCATCACGATTCTGGGAAAGGGCACGCATCGCCTTCCCCAGATACGTCCTTTTCAGAAACATCAGCAACAACACGGTGGTAACAATGGAAATGACGAAAATAATCACCCTGGGAATAGAAACCGGGACAAAAACTTTCACTGTTTTAAGGGCGTATCCCAAATTATATCCCACCTCGTCACCAGACCAGATGAGGTAAGCGACATTTTTCATCAACAGCCACACCCCAAAAAGGAGCAGGAGGGAGGCAATTTGAGGTGCATTCATGATTTTATCGACAAGATACCGTTGTATGAGCATCCCGAGAACGAAAAAAACGGGAAGAGCGATAATGATGGACAGGATAGGATCGACATGTTTCCAGGTAAAGAGGGTATATGCCACATAAGCGCCTAACATAAGGGTTCCCCCGTGGGCAAGGTTGACAACCTTCATAACCCCATAGATAATGGATAAGCCATACGCGATACTCGCGTAGAGGGCTCCAAACAAGATGGCATTTACCAGAAGATAATCAATACTCATGCGCTACCCTCACCTCGCACCCAGGTACACCGAGGCCCCGGAGTAAATTCCGAGGCCCCAACGGTCAGGTTACGGTGTTATTTCTTTGGCATGGGGCAAACAATCTTTCCCGTGGCGGCATTTTTCGGATAAACCGCAATAATCTTTCCCCCCGGCATATTCTGAACAATGACGTAGGGGTACGTGGCCTGGTGGGTTTTTTTATCGAACTTCAAAATCTGCCCAGCCACGAGAGAGGGTTTAAATTCCATATTTTCCAAGGCATCCCGAATCGCCTTCTTGTCCAGGGATCCTGCTATTTCAATGGCCTTAAACAACACCCTCGCCGTCTCATATGCCAAGGCGGGGTACCATTCCGTGATATTTACCTTGTAGCGCTCTTTATACATCTTTGCGAAGGTCTTGGACTGGGGATACGGGAGGAGGGGTGTCCACCACTGGGCGGCTACAAGATAATCCACCGCCTCTCCCATGCTTTTGCGCGCGTTGCTCTCCGGACCACGGGCCCCGTAACTTACGAACTTGTGGTAAAGCCCCATCTCGCTGTACTGTTTGTGCTGGGCGGAAAACTGGGGGAAGTGGCAGTCTGAGAGATAGACATCTGCATTCGCAGATTTTACCTTTATCAGGAGCGGGGCATAATTCTTGGTGTTTTTCTGAAAAGGCTCATCCAGGACCAGCTTGAAATACCCGGGATGCTCCTTCATCCCCTTTTTGACACCCGCCTCAAAATCCTTTCCATGGGCATTGTTTTCCCAGGAAAGGGCGATTTTGCAGGGTTTCGGCAGCCTTCCCTGATCGATCAATTCCTTCAGCAGGGTCATCTCCGTGTAAGAAAGCTCGCTGATGGAAGCCAGGGTCCCGAATATCCACTTGAAGCCGCGATGGTAGATAAAGGATGAGGCCCCGCCACCATTAATGTAAGGCACCCGGTATTTTTCCGGAACCACCGATTGCGCATTGACCTGGGAGGTGCTGTAAGACCCTAACATGACATCGACCTTATCCACCGTAATTAAATGCTCGGAGAGATTGACGGCTGTGGTCGGATCGCTCTTGTCATCATAAAGAATCAGGTTAACCTTCATTTTCTTGCCAAGCTTCTTGAGGTAAATCCCACCCTTGGCATTCACCTCATCGATGGCCATCTGATAACCCTCTTTAAAGAACTTCCCCGCCTTGGAATACTTCCCGGTCAGGGTGAGGCAACACCCCACCTTGATGACGTCAGCGGCGATGACCGTGGTAACCGACAACATGCAAATAACGGCCAGAACCGAGAAAAGCATCCCCCCTCTTAATAAAACACCACGTCTCTTCATGTTCCTCCTCCTTTAAAAATGGGTTTAAAGAGTTTGTCCCCTCTGGAACCTCCCAGCAAATCCCTTTCCCTCTTAAAAAGTTTTGTTATCCTCAAACACAGTTTAATTTAAGAAACACACAACCGCTTGTCAAGGGGTTTCACAGAATAACATGGAAGCCTGTTCACTTGCTCTTTGTATCGTCCGCGGCCTTCTTTTCCATATTCACCAGAAATGGCTTGAGAAGTTCAATAGGGATGGGGAAAATCGTGGTGGAGCTGTTTTCCGTGGCAATTTCAACCAGAGTTTGTAGATACCGGAGTTGCAAGGAAATGGGATGCTGGCCGATGATCTCAGCGGCCTCAGTCAACTTTGCTGCCGCCTGGTATTCCCCCTCGGCGTTAATCACCTTCGCGCGTCGCTCCCTTTCCGCTTCCGCCTGCCGGGCCATGGAACGCTGCATTTCCTCAGGGAGGTCGATATGCTTGACCTCCACCGCGGAAACCTTGATCCCCCACGGGTCGGTATGTTTATCAAGAACATCCTGAAGCTCGAAGTTAATCTTTTCCCGGTTAGAGAGAAGGTCATCCAACTCTGCCTGGCCTAGGATGCTGCGAAGCGTGGTCTGGGCCAGCTGTGAGGTGGCGTAGAGATAGTCATCCACCTCGATAATCGCCTTTTCCGGATCAATGACACGAAAGTACACGACGGCATTCACCTTGATGGAAACATTGTCTTTCGTAATCACATCCTGTGGGGGAACATCCATGACCACTGTTCGAAGGCTTACCTTGACCATCCGTTCGATAAAGGGAATAAGGATAATCAGGCCCGGCCCACGCGCCCCCACGAGCCTCCCGAGGCGAAAAACGACACCCCTTTCGTACTCTTTCAGAATTTTCAACATGGAGAACAGGATGACAACCAGGATAACAATGGGCGGAATAAGATACATAAGCGTTCCCTCCGTTTAAGGGTTGGCGGTTCACAACAGAGTACGAGGAGGCCGAAGGCATAAACCAGGGGAAAATATCGGTTAAATTGCTCTCTTTCCCTTCCACCTTCTACCTTCTACCTTCCATCTTCTACCTATTATTTTCTACTTTTTCAACCACGAGCAACAGCCCCCTGACGCCCTGGACCTCGATGGGACTGCCCTCTTCGATGGGACCTCCAACGCTGCAGGCATCCCAGAGTTCCCCATGGATAAAGACTTTGCCTGACCTCTCGATGGGGGTTTTGGCGATCCCCGATTCCCCGACGAGCCCCTCCCGGCCGGTACGTTTCTTCCGTCTAAAATCCCTTGCTAAAAGCGCCCCTAGAACCGCCACGACGGCGCCGATAACGGCAACGATACCAATAATGGTTATAAGAGAAATCTGGAGACCGATGCTGCGCTCCGTCTGGAAGAGGATTTTCAGTCCGATGGCCAGGGAGGTAAGCCCCGCGATGGTCAGGGCGCCAAAACTGGTCACGTAGATCTCGGCAATAAAGAGAATAATGGCCAGAAAAATCAGGAGAATTCCCAGGTAGTTAATCGGCAGAATCCGGCTGGCAAATAGAAAACCAATCAGGGCAATGGCCCCAATCAAGCCAGGCAGTGTGGCGCCCGGCGTTTTGACCTCCAGGTAAATACCCAGGATGCCAATCACAAGGAGAATCAGCATGACCTGTGGATCCCCTAGCCTCTTGCCAATTCTTTCCACGAGAGACAGGGCAATTTCATGAACCGGTTGTCCTGAGAGGTGCAGCACCCGCTTTTTAATCTCTCCCCGGGTTGTGACCTCAACAGATTTACCGTCAATTTTTCTGAAGAGCTCCCCGTTCGTGTCAGCAATACAATCGATGATGCCTTTTTTCAGAGCCTCTTTTGCCGTAATGGAAACAGATTTTTTCACCGCTTCCTCTGCCCACTTCGCATTCCGCTTTCGTTTCTGGGCAATGGAACGGATAAAGGCAATAGTATCGTTTACCACCTTTTTTCTCGCATCTCCCTTCAGCTCCCCTCCCGTTAGGAGGATGGGGTGGGCTGCCCCGATATGGGTCCCGCTTGCCATCGCCGCCACATGTGCGGCAAGGGTGATAAAGGTTCCCGCGGATCCCGCTCGCGCCCCGCTCGGCGCCACATGAACAATAACCGGGACGGGGGCATTCAGGATATCCTTTACGATATTCTGCGTGGCTGAAATCAGCCCCCCCGGCGTGTCAAGTTTTACCAGGACCGCTCCGTTGGGCTCATCAGAGGCCCTTTTGATTCCCTTACGTAGATAGTCTCGGGTAAAACCCGTGATAGGCCCATCGATGGTGACCTGGTAAACCACCGGCCAAGCGGTTCCTTCCGTAACAAGGCAAAAAACGGCACTAATGAACAAGAGGCAAAGAACAGATGCTCTTTTTTTCAAGGAAATATCCTCAACTATTTTACTCATTCTACTCTATCATGAAAGCCTATGTCAAATCAGGATAAATCTTTTTCTCCATTAGGTGATAGACATATTCTGTTGGGGTCATCCCCAACCGTGTTGGACAAACAAGGTGATTAATGACTCCCTCTCCATAAGGTTTCAGGATGATCTTCCATCTTTTCCTCCCTGGGCTCTCTCGAAATTTCAAAGGGTCACTTTCTATCCCCATACACAATTAAATTATAACACCTTTCCTCGTGCAGGCACAAGAAAGTTGTCCGCCTGCATTACCGTATCAAGCAAAACATCGCCTTGTAATCCTCTGCTCCCGTCCCTATCATCTTACCCTTGACCTTTGAACCTAGAGCCTTCAGCTTTTAGCCAAGAGTTCGACATCTCGCCATTGATCTGAGGGGGGCAAGAATGGAGGTACCAATTGCCCTTAGATGGACATCCGGCGGGTTCTGTGGTATATTATATTTGTGAGGTTCGGAATGAAAATCTCCCTGCGTCTTAAAAATTTGACAAGGCACCTTCTTGTAACAGCCCTGGGGATAGGTATCTGTCTCTTGATAGCCTGGGAACCGAGGGTGTGCTATGTTGAAGGGGCCCAGACCCCGGTAGGTACCCTTCAACGCAAGGGTGTTGCGAGAGGTACTGCCCCATCAAAAGGTGTTTTACTCAATTTTGAGGACGCGGATATCCGAACCATCGCCCGTTTTGTAGGAAAATTGACGGGAGTAAACTTCGTGGTTGATGAATCGGTCAAGGGACTGGTAACCATTGTCTCCTCCCATCCGATTCCCCTATCGAAGGTCTACCCTGTTTTTCAGGTTGTTTTACAGAGCCATGGGTTGACAACGATGAAACGGGGAAGTGTGATTGAGATCTTACCTGTCAAACATGCCATGCGAAGAA